>JAJBTS010000424.1 GCA_020860885.1 Bacteroidales bacterium | reverse complement strand
GGCTTGGGTTTTACCAGTGACTACAAAACTTGAAAATCAAACGTTCAAAACATGCATTTCTCTTAATAGTAAAGGAGCTTTACATTAAGAGCAAATCAACTAAGTACTAATAACACAAAACAAAAGGCATCCTCAAATGGGATGCCTTGCTGTTACCTTATAATTGTTATTGACTACAATTGAATTCCTCTTATAATAAAGCTTTGATTTTTTCTTCCAGAACAGCTTTCGTAGTGCCTCCAACATGTTTATCCACCAGCTCTCCGTTTTTAAAGAAAAGAAGAGTTGGAATATTCCGGATACCGTATTCGGCAGGAAGGTCTTCACTTTCATCCACATTTACTTTTCCAATAACAATTTTCCCTTCATACTCCGTTGCTAATTCGTCTACCAGAGGAGCGATCATTTTACAAGGGCCGCACCATTCTGCCCAAAAGTCAACAACCAAAGGAAGGTCACCGCTCAAAAGATCCTTGAAAGAAGCATCTGTAATTTGCATTGCCATAATAATAATGTTTTTATTGTTTATAATTAATTAATTCTGAATTCGATATCCCGGTCTTCCAGATACTGCACCATAGCTTTATTTATCTGAAATTTCTCATTTTCCGACGCCAGCGACAGAGATAATTGCTTTTCTGTATCCATTATTTTGAAAAACAACGAACTGTTGCCCGGATGATTTTTTATCAATGACGATAATTCTGCAATCAGGGTTTCATCAAGTTTGTACAAAGGTAATGAAATTGTAATTTTCTTTATGACATTATCTTTAATTTCATTCAAAGGTTGAATAGAAATTATTTTAAGGTTCATTCTATTCGGGTCGTACTGGCTCGGAGCATACATAGCCCGGAAAAACAGGTACATATTCACTCGTCCGTATTTACCGAATTCGATAAAATCTTTGCCAAACAGAGGAATTTCCCCGCTACCGGTAAAATCTTCCAGTTTGAGTATTCCGTAAGGATTTCCTTTTTTTGTAAACCCTTCCCTGAACGCAGTTACAATACCTCCAAAAGTAAGCTCATGATTGTGTCTTTCCAACTTAGCCTCATCAAAATCCTTCATCTTAAGATTACAGCCGTGATTCAATGTAATATAATGTTCATCTAACGGATGAGAAGAAAGGTAAATCCCTACCAATTCTTTTTCTTTGTTCAGTCGCTCTATATTACTCCAGGATTCTGTTTTAGGTATATCCGGCTTGGAGATTTCTACCGAATCAAATCCTCCGAAAAGGGAATTCATAGAAGTAGCCTTATCCATTTGAAACTTATTTCCGTACCGGATAAGAGTTTCTACAAAAACTTCCCCTTTAGCATTTTCGGCAAAGAACTGTTCTCGTTTTACTTCCGGGAAATTATCAAAAGCGCCTGAAAGACTTAATGCTTCCAGGTTCTTTTTATTACAAGCGGTAAGGTTTACTCTTTCCACAAAATCAAAAACACTCGTAAAAGGGCCATTTTTTTCTCTTTCATTCACTATGGCTTCTACAGCACCCCTACCGACACCTTTTATTCCTCCTAAACCGAACCGTATATGTCCTTCTTTATTTGCAGTGAAATTTAATTCCGATTCATTAACATCAGGTCCCATAACCTTGATTCCCATCATTCGGCATTCATCCATGAATTTGGTAATTTCACCGATGTCGTCCCTGTTACGGGTTAAGTTAGCCGCCATAAACTCCGCGGGATAATGAGCTTTCAAATAAGCCGTTTGATAAGAAACCCAGGAATAACAGGTTGCATGCGATTTATTAAATGCATATTTTGCAAACTCTGCCCAGTCGCCCCATATCTTCTCCAGCTTTTCTACCGGACCAAAACCTTTTTCCGTAGCCCCTTTAATAAACTTTTCGTGCAAAGCCTCCATTTTGTCCACCAGTTTCTTCCCCATAGCTTTACGAAGCTCATCGGATTGTCCACGGGTAAAACCGGCTAAGTCCCGGCTCAGAAGCATGACCTGTTCCTGATAGACAGTAATGCCGTAAGTATCCTGCAAACGGGCTTCCATCTCCGGGAAATCGTATTCGATGGGTTTACGGCCATGCTTACGATCGATAAAATCAGGAATGTAAGCCATAGGCCCCGGGCGATATAAAGCATTCATCGCGATAAGATCTTCGAACTGGGTGGGCTTCAATTCCCTCAGGTATTTTTGCATACCCGGAGATTCAAACTGGAAAGTACCCACTGTTTGTCCGTTACTGTATAGTTCATAGGTTTTCGCATCATTAATAGGAATTTTATCAATATCGACTGTTATTCCTTTTGACTTTTTAATATTGGATAAGGCCTCTTTGATTATGGATAAAGTTTTCAGCCCCAGGAAATCCATCTTGATCAGCCCGACAGACTCAATAACAGAGCCTTCGTATTGCGTAACCAATAAATCTTCATCCGTTCCTTTTTCTTTAGCTGTAGCAAGGGGAACAAAATTGGTAAGGTCGTCTGCCCCGATAATAACACCACAGGCATGAACGCCTGTCTGACGGACAGTTCCTTCCAGCATTTCAGCATATTTCAAAGTATCGGACAAACTCCGGTCTTCCGAGTAGCGGGCCTCATGCAATTCCTGTACATGTTGTACACAATTCTTTATATTAACTTTAACGGAATCACCCGTCTTCCTATCCGTAATCCGATCGGGAATTAACTTACTCAAACGATCCGTTTCGGAGATAGGCAACCCCTGCACACGTCCTACATCTTTAATCGACGATTTGGTAGCCATCGTTCCGTAAGTAACAATATGAGCCACTTTCTCCTTACCGTATTTATCCTTTACCCAGCGAAGAATATCCGCTCTCCCATCGTCATCAAAGTCAATATCAATATCAGGCATAGAAATCCGGTCGGGATTCAGGAAACGCTCAAACAGCAAATCGTATTGAAGAGGATCAATATCCGTAATACCCAGGCAATACGCCACGGCAGATCCGGCTGCGGATCCACGTCCCGGCCCTACGGCAACGCCCATATCCCGGGCCGCCTGGATAAAATCCTGCACGATAAGGAAATATCCGGGGAATCCCATCGTCTTCATCGTTTCCAGCTCAAACTCCAGTCGCTCCAATACATCGGGAGAAATAGGATCTCCATAACGAGAGGTTGCTTTCCGTAAAGTTAAATCTCTTAAATAATCGGCCTCCAGCTTTATGCGGATTACTTTATCGTATCCACCTAACTTATCAAAACGGGTACTATCTTCCTTATTAAACTCTTCCCGCAATTCTTCTTCTGAGTATTTTTCACGGTAACCCTCTTCCGTACCGAAATCTTCCGGAATAGGAAATACAGGCATGATAGCATCCGAATCGATGCTGTAATTCTCTACTTTATCTGCAATTTCGACGGTATTACTTAGAGCTTCGGGAAGATCGGAAAAGATTTCATTCATCTCTTCCATCGATTTGAACCATTCCTGTTTTGTATATCGCATTCGCATAGGATCATCCAGATCTTTCCCAGTACCCAGGCAGATCAAGCGGTCATGAGCTTCCGCATGTTCTTCCTCAACAAAATGAACATCGTTTGAACAGATAATTTTCGTATTGGTTTTCTGCGCTAATTCTAATATTGCAGCATTGGCTTTGACCTGCTTCTGATACGTATTCTGATCGGCGCCCGGTTTATCGGTCTGATGGCGTTGCAATTCCAGATAATAATCATCACCAAACAAATCTTTGAACCACCGGATAGCCTCTTCCGCAGCCTTCATATCTCCTGCCTCTATCTTTTTAGGAATCTCACCTCCCAGACAGGCAGAAGTAACAATAAGACCTTCGCTGTATTGTTTCAAACAATCTTTATCGATCCTGGGCCTGTAGTAAAATCCATCCACCCACGAAGTAGATACCAACTTACATAAGTTCTGATATCCCTTCTTGTTTTTTGCCAGTAATACCAGATGCCAGCCGCTCCCGTCTTCTTTCAACGATTTATCGAAACGAGTGCGACGGGCACAATAAGCTTCGACACCCAGAATCGGTTTAATTTTCTGATCGTCCGGCAAACCTTTGTTGGTCTTTTTTATATAATCATAAAACTCTTTGGCTCCGTACATATTTCCGTGATCTGTTAAAGCCAAGCCCTTCATACCACACCGGATAGCCTTATCTACCAATCCTTTGATGGAAGACATTCCATCCAATTGGGAAAAATAAGAGTGAACGTGCAAATGCACAAAAGGAATTGTTTTTGAATTTTGATGATCTGACATGATTGTTTTAATTTGGGGAGATAAAGGTACAAAAAAATAGAGCATCTCTACCAAGAGATACTCTAAAAGTTATCAACAATAAAAGCAATATATAGCCGTTACAATACTCGTAATCCTGTTACGTACCTGGGTTTGTAGTAAGCCGAAGCATTCAGATTTTCTATTATCACTCCTCTTCTGCTGGCATGGATAAACATAAGGTTTCCGGCACCATCATTTTCAACCACAATGCCTACATGTCCTACCCGTGAAGACTTTGCATTCCGTCCTTTGAAAAAGATAAGATCTCCTTTTTTCAGTTCTTCTTTTCCAACTTTCACTCCTTGATTGACCTGGCTTACACAGGCGGCGCCTAACTGATAGCCAAAATTCTTAAATACGTACGAAGTAAAACCGGAACAATCGAAAGCATTCGGACCTTTTGAACCCCGGCGATAAGGTTTTCCCAAAAACTGCCGGGAAAATTCGATGATATTCTGAGCTATGATGGAAGAAGACGTATTATCAAAGTAAAGAGACATAAGATCGGGGAAATTTTCAGAATCCAGTAAGTCTTCCGGTTCGTCTTCTATTTTCCGGAAGAGAAGATTGGCTTGTTCCAGTTTATTCTGATCCTGCTTTCTTATTATTTTCCCATCTTCAGATATAAACAGATCTGTTTCGGGGAAATCGGATTCTGTTAATCTTTTAATTTCTTTTGCAGCTTTGTTTTCCGGATCTAAAACAGGACCTTTCTTATCATTCTGTAAGGCCGAGATGATCTCTCCTTTAATAAACTTACCTGTTTTATCCGTAAATACTTTTACCATAGGAGCGTATCCGCTGATACCACTTACATTGAATTCTCCGGCAGTACAAAAGTTACCTAAGCTGTAAGCAATGAAACGGTCTTTATAAAGTTCCGTTGCTCTCACTACATGAGGGCCATGCCCAAAAACGACATCAGCACCTGCATCGATCACAGCATGGGCAAACTCATACACATTTCCC
The DNA here is from genome assembly GCA_020860885.1 of Bacteroidales bacterium. Classification (GTDB taxonomy): domain Bacteria; phylum Bacteroidota; class Bacteroidia; order Bacteroidales; family Azobacteroidaceae; genus Azobacteroides. Next base: position 15,371 of record JAJBTS010000424.1, on the reverse strand, counting down.
CTGTTTTCACCCAGATAATTTTCTGTTTTCCGGGTTACCCGGTTGTGGTTTTTCCCTTCGGCACCACCATGGAAAGAAACGATAACGATATCACAATCCTTATCCAGTTCGGAAACAAGTTGTTTCGCATACTCAATATCAGTAATCCGAACCGTAGCTGCATTGGGAGCAAATCCTACAAATCCGTACTTTACACCGTCAATTTCAAAACGAGACGTTTCGCAGACATCTTTCAGTCCTGCATAATTTATCCCCGCATTTTTAAGAACTTTCACCGTATTTTGTCTTCCGGGAGTTCCAAAATCACCCATATGATCATTAGCGATATTCATCACATCATATCCGGCTTCTAAAAGATAATTCACGTAGCGCTCGGGCATACGAAAAAAATAACACTTATTACCTTTGCACTTTTTCACATTCCCTCCTTTATCCAGAAAACAACCTTCCAGGTTTCCGAAGGTCACATCAGCATCCTTGAGAATATCTTTCACTTCCCGCAACAGTTCTTTCCCATCCGAAGGGGGAAGTTGCGCATCCGATGGATAATTAGAACCCAACATAATGTCGCCTGTACCGATAATGGAGACTATTTTGTTTTCTTCCGGTTGTTCCTGAGAAAACGTAGAAAAGGAAAATACTGATAAAATAAATATAGTTAAAAGTGCTTTTAGTTGCAATTTTTGAAAAAACATCATCAAGTTTAATTATATTCGACGTGCAAATATAATAAACCAAGATGAATTATCATAAAAATTAACTTTTAAGGGGAAATTTAACCAAAATTTAGGAGGAAAAAAATATCAGAATAGAGGCACTGTTATTCCAGAAAAGTTACAATACCCGTTTCCATATCGTAAACGGCTCCAACTATTTTTATTTGCGATTGGTCTTCCATCTCTTTCAGGATCGGGCTTTCCCTTCTAATCTCTTCAATAGTCAATTCCACGTTTTTATGGCATACCGCCTCTACAAAAGCAAGATTTTTTGAGCTTTTATCTCCTTCGAATTCTTTTCCCGCTTCTAACACCGCCGGACGAATTTTGGCTAATAAGGGAGTAATATTTCCTAATTTAACATCTTCAATAGCTGATTTAATAGCGCCGCAATATTCATGTCCCAAAACCAATACCAATTTAGAACCGGATACTTTGCATGCATATTCAAGGCTTCCCAAAATTTCCGGACTAACAATATTGCCGGCAACCCGGGCTACGAATATATCCCCTATTCCTCTGTGAAAGACATCTTCCACAGGAACCCTCGAATCGAGGCAAGACAATATTACTGCTTTGGGATACTGTCCCAAGGCTGCATCCCGAACCCGGGAAGTTGTATTCCGGATCATTAATGCATCTTCAGTAAATTCTTTATTACCCTGTTTTAATATCTCTAAAACCTTATCGGGAGTTAAAGTCGATTGCTCCGTTGCCGTTAATACTCTATTCTCGAGGATGTGTTCTTTATCTATATCTATATCATTCATTCTACATGTATTTGTTGTGCTGCTACAGGATAGTATCGTCGAATATAATCCTAAAACAATCATTGTATAAAAAATGTACTTTCCCATAATTTAGATTATCACTCTCATATACAAAACAATAAAGAAAATAAAAAGTTCAAACATTAAAGCCCTCTATTGAAGGGAATTTAATAAAAATACGGCTGTGTGGCTCATGAACGGAATGATAAAAAACCAGTAGTCTCTCCTTTCATTTTTTTGGCACTATTTATCTTTCTCCATCTGTTTTTTTATTACATTTGCATGATGAGTAAAACGATTGCTATTATTTTCCTATTCATTGCCGGAATTCTATCTCATTCTCTTCAGGCTCAAGCGTATCGCACGGAAGTATTTTCCACCCGGATACAAACCCTCAGAGTTTCTGTCGCTGACAAATGGGAATTACCTCCGATTATTGACCTGTATGCAGGTGATCCGGTTGAAATCAGTTTCGATGTTTTAGGTGCATCTCCGGAATATCTTACTTACAAAATATTGCATTGCAATGCCGACTGGACTCTTTCTCCGCTCATTGAACCTGAATATATGAACGGGTTACAAAACAATCCTCTGGATGATTACAACAATTCCTTTAATACAAGAATGGATTATGTGCACTACAAGCTCCTCGTTCCAAACGACAACATCAATCTACTGGTTTCGGGAAATTATGTTGTCCAGGTATTTTCGGAAGTTAGCGAACTACCTATTTTAACTGCCTGCTTTTCTGTCGTAGAGCCCGAAGCGAATATAGAAATGAAAGTATCATCGGTCACAGACAAGGGAGCCAATACAAAATACCAAGGTGTGAGCTTTGAAATAAATTATGGGAATCAGATACAATCACCCGCTCAGGATTTGAAAGTTTATGTGCAGCAAAACAATCGTTCCGACAACGAAGCCAAACTAATCAAACCTCTTAGCATACAAAACCGTAAAGCAGTATATGATCACAATCCCGCTCTTATATTTGAAGCAGGAAATGAATACCGCAGTTTTGAAATGATAACCACTCTCAATACCGGATTGAATATCGAAGCTGTAGAATTCCATTCTCCTTATTATCATTCCATTCTTACACCTGATTTTCTAAGGAGCAACCGGTCTTATTCTTTTTACGAAGATATTAACGGGAAAGTATTTATACGCAATCAGGATGCTTACGACTCAAATCTTGAAGCAGACTATCAGTTCGTGCATTTTTATATTCCCAGCGAAAAACCCTTAATCGATCATGTATATATCCTGAGCGAGGCTTTTCATAATATATTAGATGCACGGTCGCAAATGGAATACAGTCCGATAGATAAAGGTTACGTCAAGACAGTATTACTAAAAGAAGGTTATTACAATTATTTATATGTAACCCGGAGAAACGATAACAGTCCTGCTTCGACCAGTCTGACAGAAGGTGATTTCTACCAGACCGAAAATGAATACAGGGTTATGGTATATTCCCGTACTGTAGGAACCCGATACGATAAACTAATAGGTGTAGAGACTCTTCAATTCAAATAAACATGTTTCTTTTTTTTATTCCAGATATTTTAATCCGTTCCGAATTGCCTGAATCCGAATCGCAACACTGCATTCGTGTTTTACGGAAGCAAGCAGGAGATTCTATTGATATTACCGATGGTAAGGGTTTCTTTTATCAAGCCATTATTCAGGATGCTCATCCCAAACATTGTAAAGTTTCCATTATAAAATCCACACCGGCTCCACTGTACTGGACTTCACGAATTGAAATCGCTGTTGCTCCGACCAAGAATACAGACAGGACCGAATGGTTCGTTGAAAAAGCAACGGAAATAGGGATCAATAAAGTGATCTTTCTTAAAACCCGTTACTCGGAAAGGAAAGAAATCAAAAGTGAACGTTTCCATAAAATAATGGTTTCAGCGATGAAACAATCCATGAAAGCAACTCTTCCGGAACTTCAGGAGATGACGGACTTTAGGAAATTTATTACACAGGATTTCAACGGAAGAAAATTCATTGCCCATTGCCAAACAGGCAACAAAACTTTGCTAAGTTCCGCATATAAAAAGGCAGAAAATGTTCTGATATTGATCGGACCGGAAGGTGATTTCAGCGAAGAAGAAGTAAGTCTGGCTCTTCAAAACGGTTTTGAAGCAATTTCTTTGGGTGAAAGCCGGCTACGGACTGAAACAGCCGCACTAACCGCTTGTCAAACGATCCACATAGTGAATCAACTTCCATGAAAAAGGTATTGATTCAAATACTGCGTTGGATAAGAAACATACTATTATTCCTTTTTAGCATTAGTTTGTTCTTCGTCATCTTATATCGGTATATACCCGTATATTATACGACAGAAATGATGGTGGATAGTATTGAACAGCTGTTCCGTAAAGAAAAAAATAAAATAGAACATGAATGGAAATCCTTGTCGGAGATATCCCCTTCGCTGGTAAATGCGGTTATCGCTTCAGAAGATTTCCTGTTCCTGATACACAATGGCTTTGATACCGATAAAGAAAATATAAATCTCAATAAAGGCGCCCGGAATTTATATCTGGACAACCGGACCATCTCACAGCAAACGGCCCGAAGTGTTTTCCTTCTTCCAGGCGATAGTTATTTCAACGAACTGTTAGATACTTACTTCACCATACTCATCGAATTTGTCTGGGGCAAGAAGAAGATTATTGAAATATACTTAAACTCAATAGAAGTAGGTAAATCCGTTTACGGAGCGGAAGCCATCGCCCGGACCTATTTTAACAAACCGGCACTGGACCTGACCGATCAGGAAGCCTCTTTAATTGCAGCATGCCTGATAAATCCGGAAGAGTTAGAACCTCAACATCCTACTATCTATATTTTGAGAAGACAGGCCAAGATTCTTGGCATCATGGAAGAATTGATAACTATTGAATGGTAATATGATACAATTTATTGACTGGAGAATGATTCCCTACTCTCAGGCTTATGATCAACAAAAAGAATTATTTGAAAAAGCAATCCGGGATAAAGGAAAAAAACAAGCAATACAAAACACAGTTGTATATTGCGAACACCCACACGTTATAACCGTTGGGAAAAATGGTTTATTTTCCAACCTCCTTTTTCCTGAAGAAGTACTCAAAGAAAAACAAGTTGAACTCTTTCATGTCGACCGGGGAGGTGATATTACTTATCATGGACCGGGACAAATCGTCGGTTATCCTATTTTTGACCTGGAATCTTTTAATATCGGATTAAAAGAGTACATCCATAAACTTGAAGATGTAATTATTCAGACATTAAGAGAGTATGAAATTACAGGAGAACGATTGGATGGAGCCACAGGGGTATGGCTAGACAAAGACCTTCCTGGGAAAGCAAGAAAGATAGCTGCAATAGGAGTCCGGAGTAGCCGTTATGTTACCATGCACGGTTTTGCACTAAACATCCATACGAATCTGGATTATTTCAATCTGATCAATCCTTGCGGTTTTGTAGATAAAGGAGTTACTTCCCTGGAAAAAGAGTTGGGATATAAAATCGATTTGGAAGATATAAAGCCTATACTTACGAAGTATTTTATCAAATTTTTCCTGTAAAGCTATTGCAATTACTTATAAATCTTTTAACTTTGCATCAGATTATTACAATATGATTCAATTAGCATATATTCATCTTCATCACAGCGAATAATTATTCGGTGAGCTGAGTGTGTGGATAAAAATACAAATAATATACAAGGCTTGCTGTGGCAAGCCTTTTTTAATTTATAACTAGATTATGTTAAGAATAGCTGTACAAACAAAAGGACGACTTTTCGAAGAAACAATGGAGCTTCTTAAGGAAGCCGGTATTAAGCTCTCTGCAGGAAAAAGAAGCTTGTTGGTTCCCTCTAAAACGTTTCCGGTTGAATTACTTTTCCTTCGTGATGACGATATCCCCCAAGCGGTGGCAGATGGTGTAGCAGACGTCGGTATAGTCGGGGAAAATGAATACGTGGAGAAAAAACAGAACGCACAGATTATTAAACGATTGGGGTTCAGTAAATGCCGGCTATCTTTAGCTATCCCCAGAGAAGTAGATTATCAGAACTTAAATTGGTTCGCAGGAAAAAAGATCGCTACTTCTTATCCTGAAATCCTTTCCGATTTTCTTAAAAAGAATGCTATCAAAGCAGACATTCATGTTATTAGCGGGTCTGTTGAAATAGCTCCCGGAATAGGATTGGCTGATGCTATCTTTGACATTGTTAGCTCAGGAAGTACGCTTGTGAGCAACCATCTTAAAGAAGTGGAAACCATTATGCAGTCGGAAGCTGTTTTAATTAGTAATAATCATCTTAAAAAAGAGAAAACAGAAATACTGGAAGAACTCATTTTCCGAATTGATTCCGTACAGAAAGCTGAAGATAAAAAGTATATACTTCTGAATGCTCCTAACGATAAGCTGGAAGAAATTTTCGAAATCCTTCCGGGGATGAAGAGTCCGACCGTTTTACCTCTTGCACAGGAAGGTTGGAGTTCTATCCATTCTGTTATCAGTGAAAAGAAATTCTGGGAAATCATTGGAAAACTTCGCAATGCCGGAGCAGAAGGAATACTTGTGATTCCTATCGAAAAGATGATCCTATAAGTTATGGCGAAAAGAATAAATGAAAATATTCGTCTCGAGTCATTAGATTTGTCTCATGCGGATGCCATTTTCCGAACCATTGACACTTTTAGGGAAGAAATGAGAGAATGGTTGCCTTTTGTTGATTTTACAAAAGAAGTAAATGATTCTATTGAATTCATTCATTCCGCATCCGAAAGTGGCGATCTTACATTTGTTGTCTTTTACAATGATTCATTTGCCGGTCTTGTGGGTATAAAAGATATTGACGAAGCCAATAAAAAAGCCGAAATAGGATATTGGATCTCTCCGGAATTTCAAAACAGAGGGATAGCCACTCTGGTTACAAAAAACCTTGTTAATTATTGCTTTAGAGAATTAAATCTGAATCGTGTACAACTTCGTATCGGGACAAAAAACATTCCGAGCAATCGCGTTGCAGAAAAGCTTAGCTTTCAGCTAGAAGGAATTCAAAGGGACGGAGAACTACTCGTTTCAGGATTCCATGATTTGAATGTCTTTAGTTTATTAAAAAGAGAATACAATCATTAAATATATGCAGATCATAAAATATCCATCCCAGGAACAGTGGGACAAAATCATTTGCCGCCCGGTTATTGATAATACTCATTTATTCGGTCTGGTACAAAATATTCTGGATGATATAAAGAAAAGAGGCGACGAAGCGATTACAGAATACAGTTTGAAGTTTGATAAAGTTGAACTTTCCTCTTTTGAGGTTTCAACGGAAGAATTAAACGAAGCAAAAAATATCATTTCTACGGAATTAAAAGAAGCTATTCTTCGCGCGAAAGAGAACATAGATATGTTTCACTCTTCTCAAAAACAAACTTTCGGTAAAATAGAAACATCTCCCGGAGTTACCTGCTGGCAGAAAGCATCTCCCATAGAAAAAGTAGGATTGTATATTCCCGGAGGAACAGCTCCTTTATTCTCTTCTGTATTAATGCTAGGTATTCCTGCTAAAATAGCAGGATGTAAAGAGATTATCTTATGTACGCCTCCTAATGGAGAAGGTAAAATTAATCCGGCCATTCTGTTTGCTGCCTCGGTAGCCGGAATAGATAAAATATATAAAATAGGAGGAATACAAGCCATCGCCGCTATGGCTTACGGCACTGCAACGGTTCCGAAAGTATACAAAATATTCGGCCCGGGGAATCAATATGTAACAGCTGCGAAACAATTGGTCAGTTTAAAAGATGTCGCTATCGATATGCCTGCAGGACCTTCGGAAGTAGAAGTGATTGCTGACGATTCGGCAAATCCGGTATTTGTAGCAGCTGATTTATTATCCCAGGCAGAACATGGCGCGGATAGCCAGGCGCTTCTGTTAACTACTTCAGAAAGACTGGCTACCCAGGTGGAAGAAGAAGTAATGAAACAATTAACGGAACTTCCCAGAAAAGAATTAGCAGAAAAATCTGTAGCCAACAGTAAAATAGTTGTCCTGCAGAATGAAGATGAAATCATTCGTTTGACTAATTTGTACGCTCCGGAGCATCTGATCATAGAAACCGGCAACTACAACGAGTTAGCAGAAAAAGTTACGAATGCGGGGTCTGTATTTCTGGGTCACTATACACCGGAAAGTGCAGGCGATTACGCTTCCGGCACCAACCATACGCTCCCTACCAATGGATATGCAAAAGCATACAGCGGAGTTAATCTGGATAGTTATATAAAGAAAATAACGTTCCAGGAGATTAGTAAAGAAGGAATTCGGATTTTAGGCCCTACCATAGAGATCATGGCAGAAAACGAATTATTAGACGCTCATAAAAATGCAGTAACATTTAGAATGTCCTAAACAATATGATGAATTTAGAAAAACTTATCAGACCTAATATCTGGAAACTTAAACCCTACTCCTCTGCACGCAGCGAATTCAAAGGAGAAGCATCTGTCTTCCTGGATGCCAATGAGAATCCATACAATTATCCGTACAACCGCTATCCGGATCCGTTGCAAAGGGAATTAAAAGAGAAAATTGCAAGGATTAAAAGCGTAAGGGCATCTCAAATAATGATAGGTAACGGAAGTGACGAACCTATAGACTTGGTTTTCAGGATATTTTGCGAACCTAAAGAAGAGAATGTCGTAGCTATTGATCCTACTTACGGAATGTATGAAGTATGTGCAGATATTAACGATGTAGAGTATAGGAAAGTATTACTAAATAATGATTTCTCTTTAGATGCCGACAGAGTTCTTCAAAGTGTAGACAAGCATACAAAACTCATATTTCTTTGTTCTCCCAACAACCCTACCGGTAATCTTCTGAACAGAGAAGAAATGCTTAAAATCGTAACTCAATTTCAAGGAATCGTTATTATTGATGAAGCATACATCGACTTTTCCACAGAAAAAAGCTGGTTGACCGATATAGATAATTATCCTAATATTATTGTTCTTCAAACATTCTCCAAAGCATGGGGATTAGCGTCGGTACGTTGCGGATTAGCTTTCGCTTCGGAAGAAATCATCGGTTTTTTCAATAAAGTGAAATATCCCTACAATATCAATTTACTTACCCAGGAATTTGTAAGCAAACAATTGGAAAAGGAAGACGATAAAAATCAATGGGTGAAAACATTAGTAGAAGAGCGTTCCCGCATGAAAAAAGAATTGGAAGTTCTCCCTCTGGTAGAAAAAGTATATCCTTCCCAAGCAAACTCTTTATTAGTAAAAGTGCCTGATGCGAATTCTACGTATAAATATTTGGTAGACAAAGGAGTTATTGTCCGGAACAGAAATTCTATTTCTCTTTGCTTAAATTGCTTACGTATTACTGTTGGGAGTCCGGAAGAAAATAGCAGTTTACTGAATGAATTAAAAGTATATAAATAACATACAACCCATTAGAAGCTTATTTACAAATAAAAATGTATGACTAATAAGGAGATGAGGAAACAAGCATTATTTATAGACCGGGATGGCACGATATTAGTTGAACCTCCTGTCACTTTCCAGGTGGATACTCTGGAACAAATGGAATTCTTACCCGGAGTTATCCGTAACCTTTATTTTATAAGGAAGAAAACGGATTTTGAATTTGTGATGGTTACCAATCAGGACGGACTGGGCACTCCGGCTAATCCTCAGGAAAACTTTGATATTATTCAGGGAAAGATGCTGGAGATTTTGAAAGGAGAAGGAATTATTTTTAATGATATTTTAATTGATAAATCTTATCCTGAAGATCATTTACCTACCCGCAAGCCAGGGACAGGTTTATTAACCGGATACATGAAGGGAGGTTATGATCTCGCAAATTCTTTCGTTATCGGGGATCGGCTCACGGACGTAGAACTGGCTAAAAACCTGGGTTGTAAAGCGATATTCTTAAACGAGGAAACTCTTTTAAAAGATAAACCCGAATTAAAGCCTTATTGTGCTTTAGTAACAAAAGATTGGGATAAAATAAGCGAGTTCCTTTTTGTAAAGGAGAGAAAAGCAATCGTAAAAAGAACTACCAAAGAAACGGACATCTACGTTGAAATCCATCTGGACGGAAAAGGCAATACCGACATTTCTACCGGATTAGGTTTTTTTGATCATATGTTAGATCAAATAGGTAAACATTCTGGCACGGATTTGGTTATAAAAGTAAAAGGTGATACACATGTGGATGAACACCATACGATTGAAGATACCGGGATTGCGCTTGGAGAAGCTTTATTAAATGCCTTAGGAGACAAACGTGGAATCGAACGTTACGGTTATTATCTTCCTATGGACGATTGCCTTTGTTCGGTAGCTTTAGATTTCGGAGGAAGACCGTGGCTTGTCTGGGAAGCTGAATTTAAACGGGAAAAAATAGGTGATATGCCAACAGAGATGTTCCTGCATTTTTTCAAGTCGGTCAGTGATTCAGCAAAAATGAATCTGAATATTAAAGCGGAAGGTCAGAATGAGCATCATAAGATCGAAGGAATATTCAAAGGTTTTGCCCGAGCTATCAAGATGGCCATTCGCAGGGATGTATTCAATTATGAATTACCGAGCACAAAAGGTACTTTATAGAAATATTTAATTATATTTGTTCTCAATTTGAAAATGATTAATAAACTTAATAGTATGAAATCAAAATTTTTTTTATTCGGTCTGATAGCTACTTTCGCACTTACGATGGGTGCGTGTAAATCAAAGCAAAGTCAATATCAAAATGTTTATGAACAAGCCAGGCAAAAGGCTATAGAAGAACAACAGGAAGAAAACATTGAAGAAATGGTTCCGGTAGAAAAACCTAAACCTGTATTGAATGACAAATTCCAGGTTGAAAAAGTTACATCTGTAGATGGAAACGGAATTAAAGAATTCAGTGTAGTCATCGGTAGCTTTATCAACAAAACCAACGCAGAATCTTTAAAAGAAAGGATGACAGCACAGGGATATAACGTAGTTCTGGCACAAAACGAAAGAGATATGTATCGCGTAATTATCGCTACCTATGATAATAAAGCGGATGCTATTTACGAACGAGACAGAGTAAAAACAAAATTCGCTCCGGAATTCAACGATGCCTGGTTATTGCAACAGGGAAATTGATTTCTAAAAATAATTTTATAAAAAACAGCCTCAACTTTCCTTGAGGCTGTTTTTTTATCCGAAAATCAAAACTATTAACCGGACCTTCTCATCTATACAATATTATAAAACTTCCTTATATATCTGTAAACAGCTATCAGTGAATAAGAAACCAGAATTAGTATTAATCTTATTCGCGAAGAATATTAACACCCCGTTGCGAAGAGTATTGACACCTCATCGCGAAGAGTATCTCAACGGGTCAGCGAAGAGTATCTCGACGGGTTAGCGAAGAGTATTAACACCCCGTCGCGGTAAGTATCTCGGGAAGGTCGAAATACTTATCGCGAGGAGGTAGCGAAGAGCATTGCGGAAGGGTAACGAAGAGTATTACCAAAGAGTAGTGAATAGTATCGTAAAAACTATTCCCGTTTGATATTCATTTTTCTAACTCCGTATAAGCCGGAATTTCTTTAAGGAAAGAATATTCTTCCTGCGATTTAATGTAACAACAATAATGTTGCAATCCATTTGTGATTATCAACCAGGGAACATCTAAAACCATATTGTATCTTATGATCTGATCAAAAGTCCTCTGTGTTACAGCAACCGACGGCGCTTTGTATTCGATAATCATTATTGCCCTAATCGATTTATTATACAGAACACTATCGCAACGCTTCTTAAGATTTCCTAATTCTATACAAACTTCATTCGCAAGCAGACCTTCCGGATAACTCTTATATTCAATCAAATAATTAATAAAAGACTGGCGCACATATTCTTCCGGCGTCAACCGGACAAATTGTTTGCGCAAACGATCCAAAACATATCCTTTACTTTCTTTGTATTTGATTTTCAAAGATGTAGGAGGAAGATTGAGTTCAGGGATGATATTATCTCTCATTTTTTGATTAACTTTGTGAAATCAGCTTCAAATTTACGTAATTATGAAGACAAAACAAGATATTGTCAAAAATTGGTTGCCTCGTTATACAAAGAGGCCATTAGAGGAATTCACTAAATTTATTTTATTAACGAATTTCAATCGTTATGTAGAAATATTTGCAGAATTCTACAACGTTCCTATCGTAGGGAAAGATGCAAATATGCCTAATGCATCTGCCGATGGAATTACAATTATAAATTTCGGTATGGGATCTGCCAATGCAGCTACTGTTATGGATCTTTTAGGAGCCATTCAACCGAAAGCAGTATTATTTTTGGGTAAATGCGGCGGACTGAAAAAAAATAATTCCGTAGGTGATTATATACTTCCCATAGCTGCTATTCGCGGGGAAGGAACTTCGGACGACTACTATCCACCGGAAGTGCCCTCATTACCTGCCTTCAGCCTTTTGAGAGCTGCTTCATCCAATATCCGGGATCACGGAAAAGATTATTGGACCGGAACTATTTACACTACTAACCGAAGAGTTTGGGAGCATAACGATGAATTCAAAGAATACTTACGTACCATACGCGCTATTGGAGTAGACATGGAAACGGCAACCTTATTTACGGTCGGGTTTTCCAATCATATTCCAACAGGAGCCGTTCTGCTGGTCAGCGACCAACCCATGATATCCGAAGGTATTAAAACCGAAAAAAGCGATGAATTGGTTACCCGTAATTTTGTGAATGAGCATGTTTATATTGGTATAAAGACTCTTAAATCCATCATTGAAAATAAAGAGACGGTAAAACATTTACGTTTTGAGTGGTAAAGTATGGCTAAAGAATTAAGTTTTGATGAGATAAAAGGGAATATACGGCTAAATAAATTTATGCCTGTATATCTCTTTCAGGGAGAAGAAAGTTATTATATAGATGCTCTAACCAATTTATTGATCGAATCTGTACTTAACGACTCGGAAAGGGATTTTAATCAGACGATAGTATATGGAATGGAAACAGATGTTGCTTCTGTTATCAATGCCTGCAAAAGATATCCTATGATGTCCGAAAGGCAACTCGTGGTTGTAAAAGAGGCGCAAAACCTTAAGAACATCGACCAATTGATTCATTACGTCAAAAATCCTTTATCCTCTACCGTACTGGTTATTAATTATAAGTATGGTAAACTGGATGGCAGGAAAAAGCTGGCGGGAGAAATAGCTAAAGTCGGTATTGTTTACGAATCCAAAAAGATTTATGAAAACAAAGTTCCCGATTTTATAATTTCTTATTTGCGTGATAAACAAATAAATATCCCAATCCAGGCCGCACAGATCTTAACCGATTATCTGGGAAATGATTTGAATAAAGTAGTGAATGAGTTAGAGAAATTAACCATAGCTTTACCTTCCGACGAAACCCGGATCTCGATAGATCTTATTGAAAAAAACATCGGTATCAGTAAAGAATTCAATAACTACGAATTACAGAAAGCAGTAGCTAACCGGGATATCCTTAAAGCAAACCGGATAGCCAAATATTTCGATGAAAATCCTAAAAACAATCCTTTGATACTAACTCTTACCGTTTTGTTTAACTTTTTCACGAACCTCATGATTTGCCAGTTTGAAAAAAATCAATCCAAAGCCAACTTAATGCAGAAATTAGGATTTCGATGGGACATGCAAATCGTAGATTATTTAGAAGCAGCAAAATATTACAAACCCATGAAAACAATGAAAAACATTGCATTGATCCGTGAGTATGATGCCAAAGGGAAAGGTTTCGGCAACAGTTCTACCTCTCAGGGTAAATTGCTGATTGAGTTGTTGTATAAACTTATGCACTGAAGAATACATTCTCGAAAAAAATCAATAAAATTTACAGTTTAGAAACTCTTCTAGCCCGATTTAAGAAAGTAGAAATCCATATTGACAGTATTTTACAGCTTTTGTGAGAATTTATTCGTACCTTTGCGCCCTTAAAAAGGCATTGGAGAGAATTGTATGCAGAAAATAAGAAATATTGCGATCATAGCCCATGTGGATCATGGTAAAACAACCCTGGTAGATAAAATGCTGTTAGCCGGAAAACTTTTCAGAGATGACAAAGCCGACCTGGACCAATTTTTAGACAGCAACGATTTAGAAAGAGAACGCGGAATAACTATTCTGGCTAAAAATGTTTCAATCAATTATAAAGATTACAAAATTAATATCATCGACACCCCGGGACATGCTGATTTTGGAGGTGAAGTAGAAAGAGTATTAAATATGGCCGATGGTGTACTGCTTCTGGTAGATGCTTTCGAAGGCCCTATGCCCCAGACACGTTTTGTTCTTCAAAAGGCTATTTCTTTAGGAAAAAAACCTATTGTTGTCATTAATAAGGTGGATAAACCAAACTGTCGCCCGGAAGAAGTCCAGGAGATGGTTTTTGATTTGATGTTTGCACTGGATGCTTCGGAAGATCAATTGGATTTTGCAACTATTTATGGCTCTGCCAAACAAGGATGGATGTCGGATGATTGGAAAAATCCATCGGAAAATATCTTACCTGTTTTAGACGCTATTATTGAATACATACCTGAACCCACTGTGATTGAAGGCTCCCCACAGATGCAAATAACCTCCCTCGATTACTCAAACTATTTAGGACGTATCGCCGTAGGACGAGTTCACAGAGGAGAGTTAAAAGAAGGCATGGACATTGCTTTATGCAAAAGAGACGGCACTGTAGTAAAATCCAGAATAAAAGAATTGAATGTTTTTACGGGTTTGGGAAGGACAAAAGTATCTTCCGTAAAATCCGGAGACATTTGTGCTGTAATCGGAATTGAAGGTTTTGAAATCGGGGATACGATCACAGACCCGGAAGCTCCGGAACCTTTGGCTCCAATCGCTATTGACGAGCCAACCATGTCTATGTTATTTACAATCAACGACTCCCCTTTTTACGGGAAAGATGGTAAGTATGTTACTTCCCGTCATATCTACGAACGCCTGATGCGGGAGTTGGATAAAAATCTGGCGTTAAGGGTTCTTCCTTCGGAAAGTTCGGACGCATGGATTGTATACGGACGTGGAGTTCTTCATTTATCCGTTCTGATTGAAACCATGCGAAGAGAAGGTTATGAGTTACAGGTAGGTCAGCCTCAGGTAATTATCAAGCAGAAAGAAGGTGTTAAGCTGGAGCCTGTGGAACAGTTGACTATAAATTTACCTGAAGAGTTTTCCAGCCGTATCATCGATATGGTCACCAAACGTAAAGGAGAGATGCAATCCATGGAACGGAAAAACGACCGGATTCATCTGGAGTTTATTATTCCTTCCCGCGGAATAATAGGCTTAACCAATAATGTATTGACAGCCTCAGCGGGCGAGGCTATTATGGCGCATCGTTTTCTGGAATATCAACCCTGGAAAGGAGAGATCGAAAAGCGTCAGAACGGATCTATTATTGCAATGGAAACAGGAAATGCTTTTGCTTACGCATTAGATAAGCTTCAAGACCGCGGAAAATTTTTCATCTATCCGCAAACCGATATCTATGCTGGTCAAATTGTTGGTGAACATACCAAAGAAGGTGATTTGGTGGTAAATGTAACAAAATCGAAGAAATTAACCAATGTCCGTGCATCAGGAAGTGACGACAAAGTAAAGCTGGCTCCTCCTATTATTTTTAGCTTAGAACAGGCTCTGGAATATATTAAGGAAGATGAATATGTTGAAGTGACCCCTAATGCTATACGTTTAAGAAAAATCATTCTCGATGAGAATGAAAGAAAAAGACAGAATAAAAAATAAGATCTAAAACCGTCAGAGTTTTACTTAAT
>JAJBTS010000293.1 GCA_020860885.1 Bacteroidales bacterium | reverse complement strand
ATTCAATACTATAAAAATACCCCTATAAATCACAGATTTACAGGGGATATAAAGTTGTCCCACCAGGACTCGAACCTAGGCTGGCTGAACCAAAATCAGATGTGCTACCACTACACCATGGGACAATCCTATGCTTTCCTAAAAAGCGTTGCAAAGATACGCCTTTTTACCGAATTTCCAAATAATTCCCTGCGAAATTTATTTAGCAATCAATAAAAAGTAGTTCTTCTTCCCTTTTTGAACCAAAATATATTTGTCTCCCAATAAGTAAGAAGAGTCTATGAGTGTGTCAAATACCGGTAGTTTCTCTTTGTTAATGCTTACACCCCCGCTTTGAACCAGTTTACGCATATCGCCCTTAGAAGGAAATACGGCTGCTTTTTCAACGAGTAAATCTACCGCTTTAATGCCTTGCCCCAATTCGTCTTTTGATATTTCAAATTGAGGAACTCCCGCAAAAACATCCAATAAAGTAGCTTCATCCAGTTTCTTTAGTGCATCGGAAGTTGAATTACCAAAAAGAATATTGGATGCTTCCACAGCCGCATCGTAATCTTCCTGAGAATGAACCATAACCGTAACCTCTTTCGCCAGACGCTTTTGCAACGGACGTAGATGTGGTGCTTCATTTTGCTCTTCGATCAGAGCGTCAATCTCATCTTTGCTTAAAGCCGTAAAGATCTTAATGTATTTCTCAGCATCGGCATCGCTTACATTCAGCCAGAACTGATAAAATTTATAAGGCGAAGTATAACGCTTGTCTAACCAGATATTACCGGATTCTGTTTTACCGAATTTACCACCATCGGCTTTTGTAATCAAAGGACAAACCAAGCCGAAAGCATCATTCGATCCTGTTTTACGGCGGATAAGGTCGGTTCCGGTAGTTATGTTGCCCCATTGATCGGAACCACCCATCTGAAGCTTGCAATTCTTTGTCTGGTATAAATGAAGATAATCGTATCCCTGCAGCAATTGATAAGAAAATTCAGTAAAAGACATTCCCACCGACGATTCGGAACTCAGACGCTTTTTAACCGAGTCTTTCGACATCATGTAATTTACGGTAATGTGTTTGCCCACATCGCGAATAAAGTCCAGGAAAGAAAAATCTTTCATCCAGTCGTAGTTATTCACGAGGATAGCGGCATTTTCACTGTCGGAGTCAAAATCAAGGAATTTAGATAACTGTGCTTTGATTGCATTCTGATTTCTTCTCAGGGTTTCTTCATCCAGCAGATTACGTTCCTGCGATTTCATAGAAGGATCACCGATCATACCGGTTGCTCCACCTACTAAAGCAATAGGACGATGCCCTGCCCTTTGAAAATGTTTCAACATCATCACACTTACCAAGTGTCCGATGTGTAAAGAATCGGCAGTAGGGTCGATGCCTACATACGCCGAAGTCATTTCTTTTTGAAGTTGCTCTTCTGTTCCGGGCATGATATCATGGATCATACCTCTCCACTTAAGTTCTTCTACAAAATTCATCGAATTAATTAAGTTTATATATACTTATAAATGAATTCGCAAAGGTAGGAAATTCAAATAAGAGTAAGATCAAGAATAATAAAATAATTTAATTTTTATCAGATCTCCTGCACGTAACCTGAGGGTATCCAAAAAAACTTCCCGCCCCTAAATCCTCTAAAGGGGACTTACTAAGCCATTGAATATCAATAGCCCCCTTTAGGGGGTTGGGGGCCCAACGAGAAAATTATTAACTTTTTGAACATTACCTTTTTAAGATAAAAAAGGGTCAATCAAATACTGCATGGTAGTTAGATTCGATTTGTCCGATCAGAAATTCTTCTTTCCGGTCAAGCACAGCAGCAACATTTTTATAAACCTGCCGGATAGAAATCTCCTTATCATCGGTTTCTAAAAACATTTTATCCAAAGGCATCTGCCGGATCGTATCTTCGTTGAAATGTTCTCCGAACGAAAGAAAGAATCCGAGTTTGGTCAATTGGTGCATCTGCTCCGGTTTTCCCCGGAATCCATGAATCATCCAGACTTGCCTGGGGTCAGTTTCTTTCTTTAATGCTATCAATTCATCCAAAGCTTTTACGCAATGAATAATAAGAGGTTTTCCAAGTTTTTCACTGATATGTATCTGTGCAAGAAAAGCCCTCTCCTGTAATTCCGGCGAAGTTTCCGTTAACTTATCCAGTCCACACTCTCCGATCGCTTTCACGCACTTAAAAGCGGCATTTCCTTCAATATAACGTAAGTTTTCCGAAAGCAATTGCTCATGGATCTTCCAGGGATGGATCCCTAAAGAATAGTTTGTATTTTCCAGATCGAGTCCGCAACGGCAAAAGCGTTCCGGAACATTCAGGTTAATTATAGATAAAACATCTTTCTCTTCTACCTGCTGATGCGTGTGAATATTTATATACATAATTATTTCCGATTATGGAACAGGATCATATCCATGTCCTCCCCAAGGATGGCAACGAGATATCCTCTTTATAGCCAGCCATCCGCCTTTAAAAGGTCCGTACTTCTTTACTGCCTGAATGGTATATTCGGAACATGTCGGAGTATAACGGCAAGATGCAGGTATGAGTGGTGATATACAGGCGCGATAAAACCACACAGGTATCAATACGATAAATACGACAATATCTCTCAGTTGCTTTTTCATGACAATTTATCCTGCAATGTATTCAATGCTTTTTTCATTGCCCCTTCCATATCTTTATAAGAACATACATCTTTTCCCACGTAAATAAAAGCAATTAAGGCTCCTTTGTCTTTCTGTTCAAGAAATTGGAGGAAAGAGAGTTTATTCAGCCGATAGGCTTCCCGAATCAATCTCTTTATACGATTTCTTGTAACCGCATGCTTGAAACGTTTTTTAGGAACACTTACCAGCACGGCAGCAGGCATATCTGAAAAAGGCTTATTCCCTACAAAAACAATACGCAGAGGATAAGCCATATAGGAAAAACCTTCATTAAATAAGAGATCAATTTCTTTTTGTGAAGATAAACGTTCTCCTTTTTTGAAAGTGTGTTGAGAATTCAAGGATTAATTATTTCTTTCCTTTCTTTTGAACAGACTTGAGATAATTTTCCAAAGCAGCAGCCATAGAAGGAGCTTCCGGATTGGGAGCTTCAATATCTAGTTTCAGTCCGGCATCTTTTGCAGCTTTAGCAGTTGTCGGGCCAAAAGTACCTATTGCTATTTTATCCTGTTCAAAATTCGGGAAATTCTTTATTAAGGAAGAAATTCCAGAAGGAGAAAAGAACAGCAACACATCGTAGTTAAAATCTTCGTCGGGTTGAAAGTCGTTGCTCACCGTCCTGTACATGATCGTTTTTGTATAGTTGATCTTCTTTTCGTCCAATAAGCGGGTCAGGTCCTCTTTATGCACATCGGAAACCGGAACTAGATAAGTTTCTTTATTATGTTTAACGATAGGAGTCATTAAATCCTCCATTTTACCTGAAGCGGGAAAGAATATTTTGCGTTTACGGTATACAATATATTTCTGAAGATAAACAGCGATAGCTTCCGTCACACAAAAGTATTTCATTGTTTCAGGAATCTGCACACGAAGTTCTTCAGCCAAACGGAAAAAGTGATCGATAGCCGTTTTAGCGGTAAAAATTACAGCTGTATGTTCCAGGATATTTACTCTTTGTTGCCTGTAATCCTTAGCATTAACAGGCTCGACCTTAATAAAAGGCCTGAAAACAACCTCTACCCCATATTTTTCTGCAATATCATAATATGGAGATTTTCCTGTTGCCGGCTGAGGCTGAGATACCAAAATTCTCTTTATATTTGAAGCCATAAAGTTCCCTTTTGCATAGAAGTAAATAAATAAAAACAAGCCTTGTATATTAAAAACAGAGGCATTATTTCAAGGCTGCAAAGGTACAAAATAAAATAAAGCAAAAGTCTTTTCC
>JAJBTS010000354.1 GCA_020860885.1 Bacteroidales bacterium | reverse complement strand
AATAATACCAATTTATTAAAACATTAAGATTTATTGAAAAAAAATCTCTCCTACCTAATAAAAAATGTGTTTCCGTTGTTGATTATTCCTAATTTATAAGTAAATTAGAAGTTATCAAATATCGGGCCACACTTTTTCCAATACTACAAGTTGAGATATTAAATGTAATCGTAGTAGAAACCCAGTTTTTTCATCTCTTTCTTATCATAAATATTTCTACCATCTATAATCACATTTCCCTTCATTGTTTTCTTCAACACTTCCCATGAAGGCAAACGGAATTCCTTCCATTCAGTCAGTAATAATAAAGCATCTGCGTTTAAGACTGCATCGTATTTATCTTTTCCATAAATTACTTTATCTCCCAGTCTTCTCCGACCTTCATCCATTGCTACCGGATCATATACTTTTACTGTACATTCCGACTTTAGCAAAAGATTAATAACAGTCAGTGAAGGAGCCTCGCGCATATCATCCGTTTCCGGCTTAAAAGCCAAGCCCCAAATCGCAATCGTTTTCCCTTTCAAAATTAATGTATCATTACCAGCCTGCAGTGAACAATTATCAATCACTGCTGAGCAATGATTAGTCATACACTGTACATTTTCTGACTGTTGACTATTAAACGCTTTTAATAGTTTTTCAAAAACAATAGTTTTTTGCTTTTTATTAACAGATTCCACGGCTTTCAGAACTTCCATATCATAACCATTTTGTGCTGCTGTCTGAATTAAAGCTTTAACATCTTTCGGGAAACAGGACCCTCCATAACCACAACCCGGATATAAAAATTTATTCCCAATACGCGAGTCAGAACCAATTCCCCTACGTACCATATTTACATCAGCACCTACAATTTCGCAAAGATTAGCTATATCGTTCATAAAGGAAATACGAGTGGCTAACATTGCATTTGCTGCATATTTGATCATCTCGGCAGAAGGTATATCCGTAAAAATCATACGATAATGATTTAAAGTAAATGGCTTATACAATTTATCCATTAACTCTTTCGCTTTTTCACTTTCCGCACCTACAACAACTCGATCCGGACTCATAAAATCACGAACAGCACTTCCTTCTTTTAAGAATTCAGGATTAGAAACTACATCAAAAGGAACTGACACTCCCCTTTTATCTAATTCCTGCTGAACGACTTTCTTTACTTTATTAGCAGTACCTACAGGCACGGTACTTTTTGTAACAATTAATACATATTGATTGATATGTTGCCCTATTGTTCGGGCTACATCCAATACATAACTTAGGTCTGCGCTTCCATCTTCGTCCGGAGGCGTACCTACCGCACTGAATATCACTTCAACTTGATCTATACAGGATTTTAGATCTGTTGAAAATTGTAAACGACCAGCTTTACAATTTTTTCTAACTAGCTCTTCCAATCCGGGTTCATAAATAGGAACAATACCCTCCTTGAGTTTTTCTATTTTTTCTTTATCAATATCCACGCAAGTAACATTGATACCCATCTCCGAAAAACAAGTTCCTGTTACTAAACCCACATATCCTGTACCGACAACTGCAATATCCATTGTATATATCTATTCTTGTAAACTATAAAAGACACTGGTATCTTTCCTCAGTGAAGAGAAATTGATTGATTCAAAATCCTTATGATTTACGGCAACAATTATGGCATCAAACTTTTTATCGGGGAATTCTTTGAGAATATTTAAGTTATATTCCTCCCTAACTTCTTCCGGCTTGGCCCATGGATCATAAATAGAAATATTCACTTCGTATTCGCGCAGAACATTTACCACATCTACAACTTTTGTATTACGAATATCTGTACAATTCTCTTTAAATGTGATTCCTAATATAAGAATATCAGAGCCTTTTATCAAGACTCCTTTTTTAATCATTTGTTTTACGACCTGAGTACCAACATATTCCCCCATGCTATCATTGATCCTTCTTCCTGCTAAAATTATTTCTGGATGATAATCATATTCTTGTGCTTTTTGAGCTAAATAATAAGGATCTACGCCAATACAATGTCCTCCTACTAATCCTGGTTTAAACTTCAAAAAATTCCATTTAGTTCCAGCTGCTTCCAAAACATCTAGGGTACTAATCCCCATTTTATCGAAAATCTTTTTCAGTTCATTAATAAAAGCAATATTAATATCTCTTTGGGTATTTTCAATTACTTTTGATGCTTCAGCCACTTTAATAGAAGATGCCAAATGTGTTCCTCCCTTTATAACCGATTTGTAAACTTCATCTATGAAACAAGCAATCTCAGGATTAGATCCTGATGTTACTTTTTTTATGATCTCTACAGTGTGTTCTTTATCACCCGGATTTACCCGTTCCGGAGAATAACCGGCAAAAAAATCCTTATTATATTTAAGTCCGGATATTTTTTCTATGACTGGAATACAATCTTCCTCAGTAGCACCAGGATAAACAGTAGATTCATATACCACAACATCATACAAAGATACTACCATTCCTATTATTTTACTGGCTTCCAATAAAGGTCCAAGGTCGGGTCGATTATTTTTATCTACAGGAGTAGGTACAGTTACAATATAAAAATTACAGTCTTTAATATCTTCTTTTTTACTACTACAAAACAAACCGATTTGATTCTTCAAAACAGATTTCTTCGTTATTAATACCGCTTGCAGCATTGAGTTTTCCACTTCCAAAGAAGTATCTCTACCCTGATTTAACTCTTCTATCCTCTTTTCGTTAACATCAAATCCAATCACAGGGTACTTTGTTGCGAATAACCGAGCTAAAGGTAATCCTACATATCCTAATCCAATAACTGCAATTTTTATATCCTTACAACGCATAATGAATTCAATATTTGAAGAAGACTATTCGAAATAATTCATTATTCTGTACCCCCCATTTTTCAGGTAAGCTTCCTTTCTCATTTCTTTTATATCGCTAGTCATCATATCCTCAATTAGAGTATCCAAAGTATATTTGGGTTCCCATCCTAATTTTATCCGTGCTTTTGTTGAATCTCCAATCAAAAGGTCTACTTCTGTCGGACGAAAATATTTAGGATCTACTTTTACCACCTTATCTCCTATGCGTTTCTTTATAGCTTTCAAATAGTTTTCTCCTACGTGTTCAATGAATACATTCTCTTCCAGATCCTTTATCTCGCCAATTTCACTAACACCTTCGCCTTTAAATTCAATAATCACTCCGATTTTCCTGAATGATTTCAAAATAAATTCACGAATAGTAGTGGTTACTCCAGTTGCAATCACATAATCCTCCGGTTGATCTTGCTGAAGTATCAAATACATTGCTTTAATGTAATCTTTAGCATGTCCCCAATCTCTTTTACTAGAAAGATTACCCATATATACTTCATCCTGAATCCCCAAGGCAATCCGGGATAAGGCTCTGGTAACCTTACGGGTTACAAATGTTTCTCCGCGTAAAGGAGATTCATGATTGAACAAAATTCCATTGCATGCATACATATTGTAAGCTTCTCTATAATTTACTGTAATCCAATAAGCATACATTTTAGCTACAGCATAAGGGCTTCTAGGGTAAAAAGGAGTAGTTTCTTTTTGAGGAACTTCTTGTACCAACCCATACAACTCGGAAGTGGATGCCTGATAAATTCGGGTTTTTTCAGTCATATTCAATAAACGAACTGCTTCCAAAATTCTCAATGTTCCCAATCCATCAACATTGGCAGTATATTCAGGAGTATCAAAACTAACTTTCACATGGCTCTGTGCTGCCAAATTATAAATTTCATCAGGTTGAACCTCTCCTATTATACGAGTAAGATTCATGGAATCGGTCATGTCTCCATAATGAAGTATCATATTACGAGATTCCTCCTGGGGATCTTGATATAGATGATCAATGCGATCAGTATTGAATAGTGAGGCTCTTCTTTTTATACCATGAACCGTATATC
>JAJBTS010000009.1 GCA_020860885.1 Bacteroidales bacterium | reverse complement strand
ATTCTTCCTTTCTTTATTAAGTCTTGTCTTGTATCAGCAGATACAAGCTCAACTCCCTTCTGTGAGTACGGCAGATCAACCCATATGGTATTATATCCAGGTAGTGGGAAGTGATAATGCGAGAAAAGACCTGGTCTATACATCCTTAGATACAGACATTTATGGAGTCTCTATTTATGAAGGACCGGATAAGAACATTGTAGCCAGTCAGCTCTGGCGCTTTGAAGTTTCCGGAGACGATTATGTAATTATTAACAAGGTAAATAACAAAAAACTGGGGCTGGAGTGGAATGCTACCAAAGAAATAGTAACAGCGATAGTTACCGATTCACCTTCCACAGGCTGGAAAATAACCGCTAATTCCGGAAGCTACAACATTATGGCAACAACACCCCTGGAAGCAAAACCCAACTTAAAGTACGCTCATCAGATGAATTTGTACGGTAAGCGCAATTACGAAATAGGTTTTGAAGAGGAAAGGTGGAAAAGCGATAAAAATTCTTTATTCAATTTCATTGTTTATGAAGATCCTTCCCCTATCATCAGCGACGAAAACAATACGGTTTGGTATTATATCAAGTCCATGAAACCGGGTTATGAAGAAATGTGTATTACAGATCTTAACGCGACTAACTCGCCTGTTAAATATGAAGTTAAGCTGAAGGTTAAAGATAACGATTTCCAGCAGTGGAAATTAATTAAAGAAGACGATCAGTTGCAATTTGTAAACAAAGGTACCGGAAATATTATACAAACAGATGTTGTATACAATGAATATTATTATACTCAATCGGCTGGTGAGACCGATGAGAGTAACGGCTGGAATATGACCTACCTGGGTGATAAACAATTTGAAATATCGGGTCTGCATGAAGATGGACTTACAAGATACTGGAACGCGACCTCCACATCTGATATAGCGGAAACTTATGAAAATAATCTCATAAAGTCTTCCGGATTTGCATGGGGATTTGAAAAAGTAGATTCTACTGTGGAGTATCCTACCAATAATGAAACAGAAAAAATTTACCTTACTTCCATAGCCTCGGATACCGACATGATCGGGACTATCCCGACAGATGTGAAATTTTTACCTTCCGGAGGTTCCGCTTCTTCCTTCCAGAGTGGAGAAAATATAGAAAAGTCGTTTGATGGAAGTATGAGTACACTATATCATTCCAGTTATAACAGCACTCAATTTCCTGTAATTCTAAAATACAATTTCGAGAATGTTCCTCAACTAGATTATCTTATTTACCATCCTCGTTCAAGCGGCAACAATGGAAAATTCCAGGAACTGGAAATCTGGTATACTACGGAAGGAAATGAAAGAACGAAATTAGGCGATTACGATTTCAAAGGAAGTTCTTCGGCAACAGTAGTTTCTTTTGAAGAACCTATGATCAATCCGGTAAGTATCGAATTCATTGTAAAATCCGGAGTCGGTAATTTTGCAAGCTGCGCCGAAATGGAGTTTTATCAATTCAATCCGGAAATATCTAATATCTATCAATTGTTTGAAGACAGGCTGTTAACCAGATTAAAACCCGGAGTAACTCCGGAAGATATCAATAATCTGGAGAATATATATATCAGAGAACTGGCCATGGCTTTATACAAAGAAAAATATTCTTTCGATTACCGGTATGCTGAATACAATGCTTATCTGAATATCAGTGAATTCAGCAAATTAACAAAGGTTTCGGCCTATAGCAAATATGAAAATCCTACAGGTATTTATTTTTCAAAAGGGAAACACCTGGTAATGGTAGAGAATATAAAAAATACTCCGGTAAGTCTCCGGATTCCAAAATATGAAAATCAAACACCCGATAACTGGTCGCTGCCCTCTAGATCTTTTGCGTTGAAAAACGGTCTCAATATCATCGATGTTGAAGAGTGGGACGGACTGGGATATATCAGCTACTACTCAGATAAACCGGAAGAAGAAAGTCCTGTAAAAATCCACATTATCAACGGACCCGTACAAGGTTATTTCGATATTTCCAAACACAACAATGAAGATTGGGTTCGTTTGCTGGAAAATGCAAATAAATACGTTATTATGGATATCTTAGGGACTTACTGTCAGATAGCTTTCCCCGTTAATTCATATAAAAGTTACGCTGCAAATAAAGGAGTCGAATTAATCAACGCTTACGATACCATAGTACGGTATGAACAGCGACTTTTCGGTTACGAAAAGTATAATAAGAATTTTAACAATCATGTGTTGTGGAGAGTAAACTGGAGTTATTACGCTTATAAAGATGATGATGGATGCAGCTTCCTGAACTCGTATATGAATTCGTTTACAAATCCGGATTTATTAAACCAGATGGAGAAATACGAAAGCTGGACCGTGGTTCATGAATTGGGACATGTTCACCAGTTTTCATTTTACAACTGGCACGGTATGACGGAAGTAACCGTTAACATTCCCAACATCGATGCGATGCACCGGATGAATTACACCAGTACCCGATTCCCTGTTTCCAATTATCAGACTGCCTATAATAATATAATTATACCGAACGTAGCTCATGCAAGCTATTTCGGAGACAACTACAATTTATTGAAACTGGTACCTTTTGCACAATTGTATCATTATTTTGTAGAAAAAGATAACTATGATTTCTATCCGGATCTGTTTGAAGCATTGCGTAACACTTCAGGAAATACCGGCAGTTGGACAATGGCCGACTACGAAATGAATTTTGCCGAAAAAGCCTGTGATGTTACCCAGTTGAATTTAATTCCATTCTTTGAAAAATGGGGATTCTTCTATTACACGAATACCGATGGCAGGTCTTCTTTCGAAGTGGAAGATTATGGTGGAAAGAAAACATATACATTGAGCAAAACGAAAGTAGAAAATTTCAAAGCTAAAATGGCTGCCAAAGGATATGCGGATCCGGACGAAGATCTTACCCTTGTTTTACCTGACTTCGGAAGGATGAAACCTCATACGGGCACAGAAAATATGTCTGAAAATACATACAGGATATATGCAAGAGACGGATATATTATTGTAGAAGGAACGGATGATTATACCGTAAGAAACATTACCGGTATCCAAGTAAGTAAAAATAATGTTCTTCCTTCAGGAATTTATCTGGTTACAACCAAGGATAAAACAACGAAAGTTTTAGTAAAATAACTTTTAGCTGAATAATCAAATAGGATGCTGGTCGGCGGAAATAAAAGCCGATCAGCATTTTATTTAAAATTCATCTATTTCTATTCTCGTGCCACAACAGGTGCTTTTTTGCTTTAATATAAAAAAAGCCAATTACGTATTGTAAATTCGAAAAAAAGGATTACTTTTGCACCATAAAATGTTGGCGAGATAGCTCAGATGGTTAGAGCGCATGATTCATAATCATGAGGTCCCGAGTTCAATTCTCGGTCTCGCTACAAAGAAAAGAGAGTTATGAAAATTCATAACTCTCTTTTCTTTTAATGGTGAAATCACAGTGAAATCACAATTGCTGTTTAATTAATTGGAATAGCCTTTGAACAATCAAAACATCGTTATCCAAAAGCTAATTATTATTTCTCACATTTGGGTAAAATATCCCGCAATGTCCTCAAATAAAAAATAAACCGGGTCGTATCTTCGTGAATATTTTCCCTGGCTGATCCTTCCATTTGACGACTTATTACCAAAGAAGCATAATCTATTAATAGTTCATCTAATATTTTTGAAAAGTCGGAAGGATGAACCCATTCTTCAAAAAAATCATGAAGCGGCTCTAAATTAAATTGTCGTTTTGAATCTTCCATATAGGTCCGTATACTTCCTGATTTTAAAGATCAGGAAAAAGTTAATAATAAAAGTTTTCATTTGTTGGCTGACTTTTTTAATTTATTAACTTTGTACGGACTTACAAAATCAATAACAACAGTCTGAAATACAAAAATAGAACTTTAATTC
>JAJBTS010000212.1 GCA_020860885.1 Bacteroidales bacterium | reverse complement strand
ATATACTATCCTTCATGAACCTGTTGCATCTGTTGATCTGATGGAGAGAGCTTCTCTGGCATTTGTAAAAGCTTTTATGCAGGAGTTTTCTTCCCGGCATAGGGTCGTAGTTTTCGCCGGACCGGGGAATAATGGAGGAGATGCATTAGCTGTTGCCCGGTTGTTGCTGGATAAAGGCTATAAGGTTCAAACCTATTTGCTGTCTCCTCAAAGAAACGGAAACAATCCGTCCTCTTCTGTGCTCTCAGAGGATTGTGAAATAAACCGATCCAGACTCTTGATGATTACAAAAGATAATTATAAAGAGTTATCGGCTGACTTATCTTTTGTGAAAATTGATCCGGATGATATTATTGTAGATGGTTTATTCGGCTCAGGACTGAACAGGCCTCTTACAGGTCTGGCTGCTGAACTGGTACGCTTAATAAATAATTCTCATGCGATAGTCTGTTCTATTGATATGCCTTCGGGATTATTCGGAGAAAACAATGAAGGGAATATTTCAGAAAATATTATCCGGGCAACTAAAACTTTTACATTCCAAACTCCTAAACTGGCATTTTTATTACCCGGTAATGAGGAATATGCCGGAGAGTGGCAGGTTCTGGATATCGGGATTCACAAAGATGCTATCCGGCACACTTTGACGGATTATCACTTGCTTGAAAGAAAAGAAATTTCAGAGTTACTGCAAAGCAGGGATAAGTTTGCATTTAAGAACAATTTCGGGCACGCTTTGGTAGCGGCAGGAAGCAAAGGGAAAATGGGCGCTGCTGTTTTATCTGTTAAAGCTGTTTTGAGGGCTGGGGCGGGGCTCGTTACTGCACATATTCCGGCCCGTGGAGAAATAATTATGCAAACCGTTTTTCCGGAAGCGATGTTACAATTAGATGAAGAAGAAGATGTAATTTCAAATATAGAGAATGCCGGATCTTTTGCGGCTATCGGTATAGGCCCCGGAATAGGGGTGGACGGAAAGACGCAAATCGCTTTGGAGAATTTGTTTCTTCTGGTAAAAATACCTTTGGTCATAGATGCCGATGCATTGAACATTATCGCTCAGAATAAGAAAATGCTTAAAGAGATACCCGCTCTGAGCATTTTAACTCCTCATGTGGGTGAATTCGACCGGCTAACAACCAGACATGATTCGTCTTATGCACGTTTGCAAAGCGCCAGAATTTTTGCTGCGGAAACGAATTGTATAATTGTACTGAAAGGAGCTTATACTGCGGTTTGTCTTCCCGATAAAAGAGTTTATTTTAATTCTACCGGTAATCCGGGGATGGCAACGGCTGGCAGCGGAGATGTTCTGACAGGGATCCTGACCGGTTTGATGGCTCAGTCCTGTTCTCCGGAGAAAACGGCTCAGCTGGGAGTCTATCTGCATGGGCTGGCAGGCGATATTGCTTCCGGAAAAACATCGGAAGAAAGTCTGATAGCCAGCGATATCATAGAGAATTTAGGTTTTGCCTTTGACTGGCTGGAAAGTTAATTCTTATTTTCTTAACCGGTAAGTAATCCGGTGCTTACATTCCATCGGAACTGTAGAAGTTTTTTTCCTTTCTGATAATGCCTGGTGAAAGTATAATAAAAGAAAAGTACGAAGGAAGCTCCCCATTTGATCAGTTCGGAAAAGAGTCTCGAATAATAAGCTTTTCGGGAGATATTAAGTGTGCGTATTCTCTCACTTTTTCCGATGGATAACGTTAGGTTGTGAAAGAATTCTTCCGTCAGTTTTCTGGCAGGTATATGATGGTAAATAATTGCTGTCGGAACATAATAGCATGGTACTCCGTTGTTTATCAGGCGAAGGAAAAAATCTTTGTCTTCTCCTCCCATCAGAGAAGTTCCTTTTCTCCCCAAATGGATGTTAAATCCGCCGTAGATATGAAACAATTCCCTTTTGAAAGTGGCATGGCCTGTACCCGGATAATCTTTTTTTCCGACAATCTTAATTTTATCTCCCTTATCGTAAGCTCCGGTAATTAAGCTGGTGGTGTAAGGAGAGAACCAGTCAGGCTTTTCTGTTTCAAAGACCGGAACTACCGGTTCGCTGATCAATTCGGCCTGGGGATAAGATTGGAGGAAAGAATACAGATTATTTAAAAAGTCGGGAGTAACGGTTTCATCATCGTCTATAAAAACGATATATTCTCCTTTTGCTTCCTGAACACCCAGGTTTCTGGCGAAAGAAACTCCTTTTTGAGTTTCTTTATAATATCGAAGAGTAATCTTTTGTGAATATTTTTCCTGAATAAAAGAAAGTATTTCCGGAGTGTTGTCCGTGCTGTTGTTATCCACCACGATGACTTCAAAATCCGAACCGGGATGAGATTGCAGAACAGCGCTTTCGAGAGTCTTTAATAAATATTCAGCTCGATTGTATGTGCAAATAACTACGGAGAAAGTCATGCCTCTGTCGTCCTGTTTCTAATTTATCCGCAAAGGTAGGATAATTTCAGCATACTAACGATGTCTCTCGTTAAAAATTATTACTTTTACAGGATTTTTAAAAACATTAAGTTTTGAAGGCGTATAAGACTCTTATATTTATTATTAGCGTATTAACTATGTTAGGGCTTATCAGTGCATTCTTTCCCAAAGAAGGTCTGGCTCTGGGCGATAAGCAACTGTTTTTTCCAACCATTGAAGATATGGTGAATAAAGAAGCCGGGCATTCCACTACCGCTTCTTTGCGGGTAAAAGAAATGGAAGAAAGTCTTCGGATACAGAATTTCAGAGATTCGGTTGCCCGGGCAGATGCAATGGCATATGCAGATTCCCTCTCTTTTTATCTTGATTTTTTTAAGAATCATCCTTCCCGTATCTCTCTTCCCGGAAATAATCCGGATTATCTGAATAGCTTGTTCGAAGCTCTTGAACAATGTAAAGAAAGAGGAGTGATTCACATTTTGCATTATGGTGATTCGCAGATAGAGGGTGACCGTATTACGGCGCCTATCCGTCAGAAACTTCAGGAACGGTTCGGAGGGGGCGGTCCGGGATTGCTTCCGGCTATCCAGCCTATACCCACGGTTTCGGTGGGCCAGACAGCATCGGGTAATCTGGTGCGTTATACCATTGCCGGAAGTCATCAGAATAAACTCTCTCACAGAAGATACGGAGCTTTAGGGCAGGTAGGGGTTATGTCCGGAGAAAGTACAGTCTCTGTGAATACCCGGAACTGGAAAGATACTTATGAGAATGTAAAGCAATTTGATTATGTCCGGTTGTTTGTCGGCCAGGCCACACCTAATTTCCGCGCAGACCTGATCACATCGGATAAACAGGTGATATCCGGGAAATTAGAGAAATTGAATTCTTCACTGGATGTATATACATGGAAACTGGATCAACCGTCCAAACGCTTCACCATGAAAATGTATGGAGCCGGAGAAGTGTACGGAATTTCGGCCGATGGTTCCGGCGGTATAGCGATGAGCAATATCCCTTTCCGGGGAAGTTCAGGTACATTTTATACGGCTATGGATTCTACTCTGCTGGCAACCATGTATAAAGAATTGAACACCCGGCTTATTTTGCTTGAATTCGGAGGAAATACCGTTCCTTATTCCAAAACGGAAAAATCTATTAATACATATAAAAATACGATGTCTAAGCAGATTGCTTATTTAAGAAGGATGTGTCCTCAGGCAAAAATAATTATGATCGGGCCTGCAGATATGTCCACGAAGATACAGGGCAAGCTGCAATCGTATCCTCATCTGGAAGATTTTATTCAAGGACTCAAAGAAGCCGCTTTGGAAAACGGAGCTGCTTTCTGGAACATGTATGAAGTAATGGGCGGAAAAAACTCTATGATTGATTGGGTCAAAAACTCTCCCTCCCTGGCTGCTCCCGATTACATTCACTTTAACAACAGAGGAGCAGAACGTATCGGAGAACTCTTTTTTGAATCACTCATGATTTACTACGACTACTATACATT
>JAJBTS010000006.1 GCA_020860885.1 Bacteroidales bacterium | reverse complement strand
ATCGGGGGATTGCTTTTATTTATCCTCTTTTAGAGAAAGTATTTATACGCGAATTCTTTTTCTATAATGGTGAAACGGAACAAGCATTTTTAACTCATATGGCTAAATCCTTCCCCGGAAAAGAAATAATTTATCAAAACAACCCAAATGCGCCCTTCCTGAAATACAAAGGAATGATAAAAGGTCTTGATGAAAATATTCAAATTGTACCGGATATCTATATGGGTATGATGTTAGACTAAATTTTATGAAAACGAAATATTCCTATTCCCAAATATGGAATGTAGCTTATCCTATTTTACTTACACTTTTGATCCAAAATCTGATTCAGGTTATCGATACGGCATTTTTGGGCCGGGTAGGTGAAGTTGAATTAGGAGCCTCGGCAATTGCGGGAATTTATTATATTGCTATTTTTACCATTGCTTTTGGTTTTAGTACGGGTTCTCAAATATTGATCGGAAGAAGGAACGGAGAAAAAAAATACGATAAAATCGGAGAAATTGTCATATGGGGGATGGCTTTTCTCTGGGTAATGGCTTTCCTCATTTTTATTTTTACCAAAATCTTTTCTGAACCTATTCTGGAAAAAGTTTTAAGTTCCAAAAATGTATTAGCCGCATCTCTTGAATATCTGGATTGGCGTATTTATGGGGTATTCTTTGCAACCATCAATGTGATGTTCCGTGCATTTTTTGTCGGAACTACCCGAACAAAAGTCTTGACTTTTAATGCTATCCTAATGGCGTTTGCTAATGTATTATTTGATTATTTATTGATTTTCGGTAATTTGGGATTTCCGGAAATGGGTATTGGGGGTGCTGCATTGGCCTCCGTAATATCAGAAGCAATTTCTGTAATTTTCTTTATTATTTACACATGGATTGTTATAGATTTCAAGAAATACGGATTTATTCATAAATTCTGGAAAAACATTCAGGTAATTAAGAGTATTTTGAATGTCTCGTTATCTTTAATGGTCCAGTATTTCCTTTCTTTGAGTACGTGGCTCATTTTCTTTCTTGCTATTGAGCGAATGGGAGAAATGACATTGGCCGTATCAAATATAGTACGAAGTTGTTATATGATTATCGCCATTCCGGTTCAAGCTTTAGCTGCTACTTCTAATACTTTGGTGAGTAATACAATGGGAGCAGGAAGGCAGAATGAAGTTATTTCTTTAATATGGAAAATATCCCGGTTATCGTTGGGTATTGTTTCGGTATTTATTCTTCTGTTAGGTTTGTTTCCTGAAATGGCAATTTCCGTATACACTTCTAATCAGCAATTGATTGAAGAATCAGTCCCTTCATTGTACGTTATTTTAGCCGTCCTTCCTGTTATGTCGGTAGGAAACATATTTTTTAATTCCGTATCAGGTACGGGTAATACGAGAACCGCCTTGGTGATAGAATGTTCTACCTTGATGCTCTATTGTTTTTGGATGTGGTTAACGGCTATTTACTGGAAAGCTCCCTTATATATTTGTTGGACTACAGAGTTAGTTTATGCTTTTTTTATTGGCTTACTAAGTTTTATTTATTTCAAAAAAGGAAACTGGAAAATTAAGAAAATATAAAAAAGCAGTTCTTCGTCAGTTGAAACATTTTTATTACTTAATCTTCCCATTTTCACACGTCCCATTTTAAAAAATGGTGGTCTCATTTGAAAAAATCAGACTACGATTTTTTTGAATCAAAGGTGTGATAATTCCTTCTTTTATTGTACTTTTGCAAGCTAAGAATTCAATAAAACAAAAATAATAATGTTTGAAAATTTAAGTGATAGACTCGAACGGTCATTTAAACTACTGAAAGGTGAAGGCAAAATCACCGAAATTAATGTTGCGGAGACACTAAAAGATGTTCGTAAAGCATTATTAGATGCTGATGTTAATTATAAAGTAGCTAAATCATTTACAGATACAGTTAAAGAAAAAGCGTTAGGGGCGAATGTCCTTACTGCCGTAAAACCCAGTGAGTTAATGGTGAAGATTGTTCACGATGAACTTACCGAATTGATGGGAGGTGAAACGGTTGAACTTAATCTGGTAAATAAACCGGCTATTATATTGATGTCTGGTTTACAGGGGTCTGGTAAAACGACTTTTTCCGGAAAGCTCGCTAAAATGCTTAAAGACAAAAAAAGTAAAAAGCCTCTTTTAGTAGCAGATGATATTTATCGGCCTGCAGCCATTGAGCAACTTAAAGTTTTAGGAGAGCAGATTAATGTAGATGTATACTCTGAGCCGGAGAATAAAAATCCCGTGCAAATAGCTCAAAATGCAATCAAATATGCCGTACAGTCAGGTAATGACGTGATAATTATAGATACTGCCGGCCGTTTAGCTATCGATGAGCAAATGATGAATGAAATAGCTTCTATTAAAAAAGCGGTGAATCCTGATGAAGTACTATTTGTGGTTGATTCCATGACAGGTCAGGATGCAGTTAATACAGCAAAAGAATTTAATGAGCGATTGGATTTCAATGGAGTCGTACTTACCAAACTTGACGGTGATACACGGGGTGGAGCTGCTCTTTCTATTCGTACGGTAGTTGATAAGCCGATTAAATTCGTTGGTATGGGCGAGAAAATGGATGCAATTGATCTTTTCCACCCTAAACGTATGGCTGATCGTATTTTGGGTATGGGGGATATTGTTTCCCTTGTAGAAAAAGCTCAGGAACAATACGATGAAGAAGAAGCTAAGCGCCTTCAAAAGAAAATTGCTAAAAATCAGTTTGATTTTAATGATTTCCTATCTCAAATTCATCAAA
Organism: Bacteroidales bacterium; assembly: GCA_020860885.1. Taxonomy (GTDB): domain Bacteria; phylum Bacteroidota; class Bacteroidia; order Bacteroidales; family Azobacteroidaceae; genus Azobacteroides. The sequence continues at coordinate 1,210 of JAJBTS010000006.1, read as the reverse complement.
TTAAAAAGATGGGTAATTTGAAAGATCTGGCAGCTATGATACCTGGCGTAGGGAAAGCAATTAAAGATGTGGATATTGATGATGATGCTTTCAAAAGTATAGAAGCCATTATCTATTCCATGACTCCTGCAGAAAGAACTAATCCCGGAGTTCTGAATGGAAGCCGGAAAATCCGTATTGCTAAAGGTAGCGGGACAACAGTGGCAGAGATAAACAAATTACTTAAACAATTTGAGGAAACGCGTAAAATGATGAAAATGATGACTACAAAAGCTCCCGGAAAAGGATTGCTTAAACGTAAAAGATAGTTTGATTATGAAACTCATTGATGGTAAATCGGTAGCGACTCAAATTAAGCTTGAAATAGCTGAAGAAGTAAAGCAAATTGTTGCCAGAGGAGATAAAAGGCCTCACCTTGCTGCAATTTTGGTAGGCCATGATGGTGGCAGCGAAACGTATGTCGCTAATAAAGTAAGAACATGCGAAGAGGTGGGATTCAAATCTTCTTTAATTCGTTATGAAGAGGACGTGACTGAAGAAGATCTATTAAAGAAAGTTCAGGAATTGAATGAAAATCCGGATGTTGATGGGTTTATTGTTCAATTACCTCTTCCTAGGCATATTTCAGAGCAAAAAGTTATAGAAGCAATCGACTATAGGAAAGATGTTGATGGTTTCCATCCGGAGAATGTAGGACGGATGTCGATTGGTTTGCCCTGCTTTGTATCGGCCACTCCTTCGGGAATACTTGAACTATTAAAGAGGTATAATATTGAGACTTCAGGCAAGCATTGTGTTGTTCTTGGGAGAAGTAATATTGTTGGAAAACCCATGGCGGCATTAATGATGCAAAAAGAATATCCGGGTGACTGTACGGTTACCGTTTGTCATAGCCGGACAAAAAATATTGAAAAATACACTTTAGAAGCAGACATTATTATAGCTGCTATGGGTGTTCCTGAATTTCTGAAAGCAGACATGGTTAAAGAAGGCGCTGTTGTAATTGATGTAGGTACCACTCGTATTCCCTCGGAAAAAACAAAATCAGGATTTAAATTAAGTGGAGATGTTGCTTTTGATGAAGTGGCTCCAAAATGTTCTTTTATTACTCCGGTTCCGGGAGGAGTAGGACCGATGACAATAGTTTCATTGATGAGAAATACTCTTTTGGCAGGTAAGAAAGCTATTTATTAAGACCATTCTAATAATA
>JAJBTS010000281.1 GCA_020860885.1 Bacteroidales bacterium | reverse complement strand
CCTTATGGTAGATGGTAAAAAGACCATCGCTCTTAAAATTTTCTATGATGCACTTGACGTTGTAGATGAGAAAATAGCTAAAAAAGAAGAAAAACCGGTGCTGGAAGTTTGGAAACAAGCATTAGACAATATTACTCCTCAGGTAGAAGTAAAAAGCCGCCGTGTAGGTGGAGCAACTTTCCAAGTACCTATGGAAATTAATCCAAAAAGGAAAAGAGCTATTTCTGTAAAAAATATGATTCTGTTTGCTCGTAAAAGAAGTGGAAGAAACATGTCTGAAAAACTAGCTGCTGAAATTATGGCTGCATACAAAGAAGAAGGTGGAGCTTATAAGAAAAAAGAAGATACTCACCGTATGGCAGAAGCTAACCGTGCTTTTGCACATTTCAGATTTTAAATTGAAGGGATAGATAAAAATGGCAAAAAGAGATTTACATTATACAAGAAACATCGGTATCATGGCTCATATTGATGCCGGTAAGACAACAACTACAGAGCGTATTCTATATTTCACAGGAGTATCCCATAAAATAGGAGAAACCCATGATGGTACAGCTACTATGGACTGGATGGTACAAGAGCAGGAAAGAGGAATTACTATTACCTCAGCTGCTACTACTTGCTTCTGGAAGTATGAAAATCAAGAATATAAAATCAATATTATTGATACTCCGGGACACGTTGACTTTACTGTTGAGGTTGAACGTTCTTTAAGAGTATTAGACGGCGCTGTTGCACTATTTTGTGCAGTAGGTGGAGTTGAAGCACAGTCTGAAACCGTATGGCGTCAGGCTAACAAATATGGAGTTCCTCGTATAGCCTTTGTAAATAAAATGGACCGTTCAGGTGCAGGCTTTTTCAAAGCTGTAAGAGAAATCAAAGAAAAATTAGGAGCTAATCCTATACCTCTTCAATTACCTATCGGAGCTGAAGATACTTTCCAGGGAGTAATTGACCTAGTTGAAATGAAAGCTTACGTATGGGGTAATGGAGATTTAAATCCTACAATTCAGGATATTCCTGAAAATTTACTGGCTGAAGCACAGGAATGGAGAGAAAAATTAGTAGAAGCTGCGGCTGTTCAAGATGAAGCCTTAATGGAACGTTTCTTTGAAGACCCAGATTCTATTACTGTAGACGAATTAAAAGCAGTTGTACGTAAAGCGGTAATTGCAATGGACTTTTGTCCGGTACTTTGTGGCTCATCTTTCAAAAACAAAGGTGTTCACAATTTATTAGATTCAGTTATAGCTTATTTACCTCATCCACTGGATAAACCTGAAATTACAGGTGCAAAACCAGGTACAGATGAAGAAATTTCTTATCCGATTAACCCTGACCAGCCACTTGTAGCTTTAGCATTTAAAATTGCTACAGACCCATTTGTAGGACGTTTGTGTTATACACGTGTTTATACAGGTAAAATTGACGCAGGTTCATATGTATATAATCCACGTACAGATAAAAAAGAGCGTATTTCTCGTTTATTCCAGATGCACTCTAATAAACAACAGCCAAAAGAAATAATTGAAGCTGGAGATATCTGTGCTTGTGTTGGATTTAAAGATATTCGTACAGGTGATACATTATGTGACCCAGCACATCCAATTGTACTGGAAAGTATGACTTTCCCAGAGCCTGTAATTGGAGTCGCTGTAGAACCTTTAACTCAGAAAGATACGGATAAGATGGGTATGGCTTTAGCAAAGTTAGCTGAAGAAGACCCAACTTTCAAAGTAAAAACGGACGAAGATTCAGGTCAGACAGTTATTAGTGGTATGGGTGAACTTCACCTTGACATTATTCTTGACCGTTTGAAACGTGAATTTAAAGTAGAATGTAACCAAGGCGCTCCTCAGGTTTCTTATAAAGAGGCTATTACTGGTACGGTAGAGCATCGTCATGTATTCAAAAAACAGAGTGGTGGACGTGGTAAATTTGCTGACATCATTTTCCGTATGGAACCGGCTGAGGAAGGAAAAGAAGGTTTAACTTTCGTAAATGAAGTAAAAGGTGGTAACGTACCTAAAGAATTCATTCCTTCTGTAGAAAAAGGTTTCAAAGAAGCTATGGCGAATGGTGTGTTAGCAGGCTATCCACTGGAAAGTTTGAAAATCGCCTTATTAGATGGTTCTTTCCACCCAGTTGACTCTGATTCACTTTCATTTGAAATGGCTGCTAAGATTGGTTATAAAGAAGCTGCTCAAAAAGCAAGACCTATCCTTCTTGAGCCGATTATGAAACTGGAAGTGGTTACTCCGGAAGATTATATGGGAGATATTATTGCTGACCTTAACCGTCGTCGGGGACAGGTAGAAGGAATGGAATCCCGTACAGGAGCACGTGTAATTAATGCTAAAGTGCCCCTTTCAGAACAGTTCGGTTATGTAACTGTATTGAGAACCCTTTCTTCAGGACGTGCAAGTTCTTCTATGGAATTTGACCATTTTGCAGAAGTTCCTAAGAACATTGCAAAAGAAGTAGTAGAGCGTAACAACGGAAGAGTGGAATTAATATAAGAATTTTAGAATTCAGGTTTACAGCTAAACAGTATGATTTAGCTGTAAACTACAAAATCATAAATCAATAAATTTAACATGAGCCAAAAGATCAGAATTAAGTTAAAATCTTACGATCACAACTTGGTAGACAAGTCGGCAGAAAAAATTGTTAAAACTGTAAAAGCAACCGGAGCTGTAGTAAGTGGACCAATTCCTCTTCCTACTCACAAAGGTATATTTACAGTTAACCGTTCGACATTCGTTAATAAGAAAAGTCGCGAACAGTTTTTACTGTGTACCTTCAAAAGATTAATTGACATCTACAGTACAACTGCTGGAACAATTGATGCTTTGATGAAACTTGAATTACCTAGTGGTGTTGAAGTAGAGATTAAAGTATGATAACGGCGAAATCCTATGTCGTTATTATTGAGAATTAAAACCTATTTAAAAAGAAAAAAGAAATGCCAGGTTTAATTGGAAAAAAAGTCGGAATGACTTCCGTATTCAGTGCCGAGGGGAAAAGTATTCCATGCACTGTGATTGAGTGCGGTCCATGTATTGTAACCCAAGTGAAAACACTTGAAAAAGACGGTTACGAAGCGCTTCAGTTAGGGTTTGACGAAAAAAAGGAAAAACACACAACGAAGCAGCTAAGTGGACACTTTAAAAAGGCAGGCACAACTCCTAAGAGAAAGCTTGTAGAATTTTCAGGATTTGAAGAAGAACACAATTTAGGTGACGTTCTTGACGTTACTTATTTTGAAGGTGTTCCTTTTGTAGACGTAGTAGGAACTACTAAAGGTAAAGGATTTCAGGGCGTTGTGAAACGTCATGGATTTGCTGGGGTAGGTGAAGCTACTCACGGTCAACATAACCGTCAAAGGAAGCCAGGTTCTATCGGAGCTTGTTCAACTCCTTCACGCGTATTCAAAGGAATGAGAATGGGTGGAAGAATGGGAGTAGACAGAGTTACTATTTCAAACTTACAAGTTTTAAAAGTAATTCCTGAGAATAATTTGTTGTTGGTGAAGGGCTCTGTTCCCGGAACTAAAGGTTCATACTTAATTATTGAGAAGTAATGGAGTTAAGTGTATTAAACATTGCCGGAAATGAAACAGGCAGGAAGATAGAATTGAATGATGATATCTTCGGTATTCAGCCTAACGAACACGCCATTTACCTTGATGTAAAGCAATATCTTGCCAATCAAAGACAAGGTACGCATAAATCAAAGCAAAGGAATGAAGTGTCAGGTAGTACAAGAAAGCTGAAAAAACAAAAAGGTACAGGTGGCGCACGTGCTGGTAGCATTAAAAACCCACTCTTTAGAGGAGGAGGTCGTGTATTTGGTCCCGTACCCAGAGACTATAGCTTTAAACTGAACAAAAAACTCAAAAGGTTGGCTCGTAAATCAGCTTTGGCGGTTAAAGCAAAAGCAGATGCAATAAAAGTAGTCGAAGATTTCAGTTTTGAACAACCAAAAACAAAACAATTTGTTGAAC
>JAJBTS010000389.1 GCA_020860885.1 Bacteroidales bacterium | reverse complement strand
CTAAAAATAAAGATAATGAAAACAAAAATTCTCCAATCGACATTCACTATTATCATGTTTTCCTTACTTTCAACAGGATTTATCCAGGCTGAAACATTTATGGTAAAAGGTAAAATAACCGATACCCATGGAAATAAAGTAGCTGTTTGCATTGTTTTAAATAAAAAATCTTCTGTCCGGTCTTCCAGCGATTTCAACGGAAATTATTCTATTTCTGCCGCAAAAGGAGAGACCCTATCCTTTTTGGCTCCCGGCTTCGAGGAAAAAGAAATAAAGGTTACACAGGAGATCCACAATGTAGTATTACAAGAAAAAGTATTGAAAGAAAATATCCTGCTGGATATGGCATTAGAATCTGAAGCTTGTTATTCAAAAAAGATGTATGGAGAACCAAGAAACTCCATTTCTACCAGAAATGTTATTGGGAGTTATCACAGACCTTCACCTCAATTTCAAAACAACGAAGAATATACTTCCCATTCGGAAAACAATTTCAAATTCGTAAAAGATGCTCCTTTGTCTACTTTTTCGATCGATGTTGACGGCGCTTCGTACAGCAATATGCGACGTTTCATCAACCGGGGAGAACTTCCTCCATCGGATGCAGTCCGGACGGAAGAGTTTATTAATTATTTCTCTTACAATTATCCCAAGCCGACAGGTAATGAGCCGGTAAAAATCTCTGCCGAAGCAGGCGAATGTCCATGGAACAAGAAACACCGGTTGGTAAAAATAGCTATCAAAGCCAGAGAGATAGCAAATAAAGACCTACCCGCCAGCAATCTGGTATTCCTTATTGATGTATCCGGTTCTATGAATGGTCCGACACGACTGGATCTGGTTAAATCGTCCTTAAAATTATTGATCAACAATTTACGGGAGAAAGACCGTATTGCTATCGTTACTTACGCCGGATCGGCAAGAGAAGCGCTCTCTTCCACTTCCGGAGACGATAAACAAAAGATACGGGAAGCTCTGGATAATTTAACTGCCGGTGGCTCTACCGCCGGAGGCGCCGGGATCCAAATGGCTTACGAAATTGCCGGTAAGAACTTCATCAAGAATGGAAACAACCGGATCCTTTTATGTACCGACGGAGATTTCAACGTAGGAGTATCCTCAGTAAGTGCCCTGGAAAACCTGATCGAAGAAAAACGCAGATCCGGAGTTTTCCTTACGGTATTAGGGTACGGAATGGGAAATTACAAGGATAACAAAATGCAAGTCCTCGCTGAAAAAGGAAATGGAAACCATGCTTATATAGACAATCTTCAGGAAGCGAACAAAGTCCTGGTAAATGAATTCGGAGGTACTCTCCATACAGTTGCCAAGGATGTTAAACTGCAAATCGAATTTAATCCGGAGCATGTGCAGGCTTACCGCCTGATCGGATACGAAAGTCGTTTATTAAACGATGAAGACTTCAACGACGACACTAAAGATGCAGGGGAAATAGGTGCCGGACATACGGTGACTGCCCTGTATGAAGTGGTTCCGGCAGGAATCAACTTATCAGGAAATATAGATCCTCTTAAATATCAAAAAACGCAATCCCAAAAGCCAACCATTTTCACCGGATCGAGTGAATTGCTAACCGTCAAACTTCGTTACAAAGATCCGGATAAAGATACCAGCCGGAAAATCGAACTTCCGCTTACCGACAACAAAGTAAATGATGTGTCTTCCGATTTTCGTTTTGCTTCGGCAGTGGCTATGTTCGGTCTTATCCTCAGCGACTCGAAATACAAAGGAGACTCTTCTTTTGACCGGGTTATTTCTCTTGCGAAATCCGGATTAAATTACGACGATCAGGGATACAGAAGAGAGTTTGTCCGCCTGGTAGAATCGGCAAAAGGCTTGAAATAATACACAAAACATTCGCGTCTAAAGTAAAAATGCAAAAATACTTTAGGCGCGAAAAACTACTTGTATAATAATTCTTTTACGTCATAACAGAAAACTTCATCCGCGTAATTCTTTAGGTATAATTTCTTATTAACCGCATCCAGACGCAAATGATTTCCCTTCTGATCCAAAAGCAATCTTTTTACAGGATTTCCTTCCCAATCGAAGACATGAACTTCATTACATAAATAATAATTTTCATAATCCTCATATTTATTCCCTGAATAAAAAGCAAAAATATAATCATCATCCAAACATAAGTTCAGGTAACGACCGCGTAAATCACTCCTGGAAGTCTTAACTAAATCCTTAAAATCCGGAGTATTTTTCATTCTGAAGCCTTTTAATTCTCCGGAAGAAATATCGAGGATATTCACCTGGTATAACAGCTGCATACCCATAGCGATCTTGCTTTTGTCGGGTTTTATTCTATCTATGGAATGCAGGTAATCGCCGAAAAAGGCAGCTGTCGGATCTTTACTTACCAGTGGTCTGTTATACAGAGTAATTTCCTGAACAGCCGACTTCTCTACGACATTCCATACATGATAAGCCGGAGGAATATAACCGGGTACATCCGCATCTTTTTTATAAGACTGATTTTTCGTTGTAACTTTATCGTCTTCTAACATAAAGATGAAAGAGTCGGGTTGAAAAGAACCTGTAGATTTCCATCTCAGGTCGATAACGGAGTCGATAATAGTTTCTCCTTTAGAAATGGATTGGGTGATATTCAACAAATGAGCTCTTTTTTTGGCATCTTCGTACAACCATAATTTTATATCTCCATTACTATGTTCAAACTGCTGACTAGCACTTAACTGGCCGAATTCATTGGGTCCTGCTCCTTTTTTACAGGCATTCAGTAAATGATTCCCGTTCTGTAAATTGAAAAAAGAAAAATAATAATCAGGATATTTGCTTGAAGAGAATCCTATAATGGAATCATAAACATACATATCGCCTGTAAATATACTATCAAGGAGAATATTTTCTCCTGTCAATAACCCGGTTTCAGGAAAATCCTCAAAAGAATATATTTCCCCATTGAAGTAAGAAGTATTATGAGTACAACTTAATAGATTGACCAACGAAAGCAGAACAATGAATTTGGATTTAATCATATAAAGAAATCAGTATTAAGATTATAAAAAATTAATTTGCCGGCCCGTTAAATCACTTCAAATAATATTTTAATATTACCGGGTTATCATCTTCCTGCAAACTCCTATAAACGTCTTTCGACTTTTCATCCAATAAATCCGGATTTATTGTTATATCCAGATACTGAGGTGAAGTCAACACATACAAGCATTCCTCATCTACAAGAGCCGGAGGCAATAGAATCCCTCCATCCGAAAATATCCTGGAAATGATATCCATCTCTTTCGTTGCCTTGTTGTATTTGAAGGCATACAAATCGTTGTGTTTTTGAATAAAACCTAAATAATACTTACTGTTCTCATATTTATGGGTAATAAAGAGGTAATCTTTATATTCTTCAAAATATTCATATCCCGGCACATGGCTACTGATAAAAGCATCGTAAGGAAGATTGTATTTTCCTAAATCATATTCCAATACTTTTGAAATAGAATGATCTGAAATGTCTATCCGATAAAGTTCGTTGTTGGGGAAAGGAAAGGTATAAAAGATCTGTCCTTCGAAATTATAAAAAGAATTTTGCTGTGTAGTAGGACGATTGTCTTTTAGAACAGGAAGGAATTCCCCTACAATTTTATTTTTCTTTGCAGAATACATCTTCAAAATATTGACTTCTTTTGTTCCGTTGGCAGACTCATAAAAACAATATAAATCCGGCGATAACAATTCAAAAGAAGAAATAGGATAAACATCCAAAGGTAAATTTATCTCGTTCAAAAAGGTAAAATCAGTAGTATACCTTCTTATTTTATAGGCCGAAACATCGATTATTTCAATGGTTTGATTTTCGTAATTTATATCAAAGTCAAGAAGGTGAAAATACTCTCCGGGCCCCTCCCCCTCTTTATCCTTACTGCTTAACAGAAACTTTCCATCTTTATCAAAAACAAAAATTGCATTTTGGTCTCTATCGAGAATAAAGTATTTATCCTGATAATAATAC
>JAJBTS010000189.1 GCA_020860885.1 Bacteroidales bacterium | reverse complement strand
ACTGACGTTAAAAAAAAAACAGTGCACGAGCATGTTTCTGAACTAGAGAATGTGCATATTTGATTCTGAATGAGAAAATTTTATTCTTTTTTACTTAAGCTTTTAGGTTGGAGTTATTCCCTTCCTGTTCCAATACCTCCGAAATGTGTAATATGTGTTGCTCCTCATACCAGCAACTGGGATTTTATTATAGGAATTATCTTTTATAAGTCCATTGGAGGAGATCCTCATTTCCTTATGAAAAAGAGTTGGTTCTTCTTCCCGTTAAAATATCTTCTGAAAGCCATCGGTGGCTTTCCCATCGACCGGAATAAAAAAGGGTCTGTTACTGAACAGATGGCGGAAGAGTTTCAAAAAAGGGAAACCTTTCAACTGGCTGTTACTCCGGAAGGAACGAGAAAGAAAACCCACAAATGGAAAACAGGCTTTTACTACATTGCTTATGAAGCAAAAGTTGCAATAACCGTTGCTTACCTGGATTATTCCAAAAAATTGGTTGGCGTATTCGAAAACTTTATTCCGACAGGGAATGTAGACCAGGATATAGAATATATAAAAAGCTTATATAAAGGTATCCCAGGAAAACATCCTGAAAAATTTTCTTTATAATGAATGAATTAAGGGTAAGCACTATCCAAAGTAATATCTTCTGGGAAGACAAAGAAAAAAATCTAAGTCATTTTTACTCCTTGATTTCCCCTTTGAAAGGACACTCCGATCTTGTCGTACTTCCGGAAACTTTCACTACCGGATTTTCTATGAATGCATCTCATTTAGCGGAGGATATCCATGGAGAAACGATTCAAACGCTAAAGAAATGGTCGGAAGGGCTTAGTCTGGCACTAACAGGAAGTTTCATAGCCAAAGAAGAGGATGATTTATTATACAACAAAGGTTTTTTCATCACACCGGATGGAAATACATCTTTCTACAATAAAAAACATCTTTTCCGGATGGGAGAAGAAAACAATGTCTTCACTCCCGGATTAACCTACTCTGTTTTTTCTTATAAAAACTGGAACCTCCGCCTGATTATCTGTTACGATCTACGGTTTCCTGTTTGGAACCGCAACAAAAACAACGAGTACGATCTATTGATTTGTACTGCAAACTGGCCGAAAGCCAGAGCCAAAGTTTGGTCGGCCTTACTGGAAGCCCGGGCTATAGAAAATATCGCGTATGTTTGCGGCGTAAACCGCATCGGCGAAGACGGTAATAAAATTGCCCATCAGGGAGGCTCAACCGTGATTGATTACCGGGGTAATATTTTAAGCCAATCCGAAATAAATCAGGAAGTTGTGTCTACCGTAGCGATCAATAAAGACCGATTGGAAGATTTTCGTAAAAAATTTCCTGTATGGAAAGATGCAGATGCTTTTGAATTATTATAATTTATTTGTAATTTTGCACAGTCGAAAAAACGAGATATAGCGCAGTTGGTAGCGCGCCACGTTCGGGACGTGGAGGCCGGGCGTTCGAGTCGCCCTATCTCGACACTTACCAATAGAAAAGAGACTTACGATATGTTCTAAAACATATTAAAGGATTTTGAAACCTCAATTTTACTCTTTATATTTGGAATCTTATTAAAAACCCCCAATGCAGTATTAAATTACTGTAATTGGGGGTTTTGTGTTATGTATAGAAATAAATCTCTCATGGTTAGATCCGATCTAATGCTACTTACAATTATTTTTTAACCGTATAAACAAAGTCATTAATCTTCTAAACATTTTTTATTATGAAAAAGTATTTTTATTTATTTACAGTATTCTTTTCGTTATTATTTATCTTCAATTCCTGCAGTAACGACCCCATTAATGAGATGGAAGAAGCCCAGCCTTCCTTAAGATCGGCAACATCTACCAATCCGAGCATTGAGTTCTTTACGCCGGAATGGCGACCCGTATGGCGATGGTATCATTATAATCACTATAAGAAGACCGACAATGATCATTATTTCGGATCCATATCTCCTGCCTACAGCACTACAACTCAAATAAAGGGAAAAAATTATAGTTATGAAAACCAACCATTTTGGGTAATGACAGATAATCTTCATTTTACCGGATGGCAAAACTCTTATATTCCCCTGTATTTGTTCTATTCTCCAACAGAAAAAGCACACAGACTTCATACATCACCAACATTATCCGGCTTTCAACAAGAAGCATTTCTGGGATATATATATAGTACCCAACAAATGGGAACAGTTCCACTTAAAGAATATTTTTACGATCCGGAAAAAGATTATTGTTATTATACTTTACCTCGCGAGGAAGAATGGGTCAGACAAAATATGCCCGCTTCAAGATATATGAGAACGTTAGGATATGTTTTTAATGGTGAAAATTCAGAAAATGAAGCTGAAAGAGAAAAAATCACCGTAAAAATAAATCAATATAGCAAACTCGTTCAACCCCATAGATTTATTGTGGGTGAACTGGATGTATATGCTAAGGAGAAAAACTCAAATGTAATAAGAGAGTATTATTTCACACTTTACTCACACGATCTTTATAACGGCGTTCTCACACTTCTTGACTGGAAAAAAATTAATGGTGAATTTGTCATATCCATTCCGGAAGATTGTTCAATAATTGATTTTGACATTTACCTTGTCGCAAATAATACTTTAAGTTTCGGTGTAAAAAACATAATAAATGATCTTCCGTTTTACAGATCCGGATCCTTTAATCGTTTAAATGATAGATGGAGTATGGAACTCAGGAAAACAGCCAATAAGAGGTACCTGCTGGATATTAGCCTGTTCGCAAATTAAGAATTTATTTAATAAAAGCCTCACTTCAAATTTTGTGAGGCTTTTCGTGTGTTTATTAAATCAAATATTTTTCAGAAAATCTTCTTCAGATAGAATCTCTATAGTTTGTCCTGTTTTCAATCGGGCCAAAACTTCTTTTTGTTTCCCGCTTAATCCTTTTTTACCCACAATTCTGAAGTTCTGCTGTCCGGTTATTAAAAAATTCGTATTATTCGTTATTCTATTTTCCGGTATTCCCCCGATATCAGCAACCATCTGCATAGCAGCTTTCCGATCCATGGATTTAAGCGTTCCTGTAAAAACCACAAATTGTCCGTAGAAGATATTCTGTGGTTGTTGCTTTTCAGGATCTCCCTCTATGGAACGGGCATCCGGTATATTTTTACGATCTCTCTTTGTATAAGGTCCTGAATAAATTCTCTTTTCTTTATTCATTTTTCCGGGATAGAGATTGTATTTCTCAGACAATTGATCAGGGTGCATGATAGACTCCTTCTCAAAACATTTCAAACATATTTTAGCACAAGCTTCCGCATCGTTTCCGGCCCTATGATGATCCAATTCTATGTTAAGATAATCGGAGACAGCCTTCAGATTATAAGAATACAGACCGGGCAGAATGTTTTTAGAAATTCGATAACTGCATAAGGTTTGTATATTGGGATAGTCCAGGTTATATAGGTCTAAAACATCTTTAAGGACATACATATCAAATGCAACATTATGCGCAATTAACAATTTGCCTTCGATGAATGGATGGATCTCTTTCCAGACGATATCAAATTCCGGAGCTGTTCGGGTATCTTCCGGTGTTATGCCATGAATCCATATATTAAACTTATTGTATGCATTATTCTCCGGTTTAACCAGCCAGGAACGGGTATCGGTTATCTTTCCTTTTTCGACAAATGAAAGTCCGATTTCGCAAACCGAAGATCGTTTCATTGTTGCAGTTTCGAAATCAATAGCAACAAAATTTATATTTTCCATAAAACACAAACCAATATAAAAAGTGTACCCCATATTACATACCGGAAAGAAATCAACCGTTTGCAGTTCGGAAAGGAATTTCGAGGTTGTAATAAACGAGTAATACAAAGATATTAAATTTATTATATATATAACGGATTCTACAAATAAGATTGAGTATCCGCAAGATAGGATATTTAACAGGGTAAACGGAGCTACCGGATTCTCTTTTTTTTAAACCTTATTTTAAATAAATCCGTTATAG
>JAJBTS010000406.1 GCA_020860885.1 Bacteroidales bacterium | reverse complement strand
TCATTTCATAAATTCCAAGGGTCTTTAATGCATTTTTAGTGATTTTTATATCTTTCCAATGTTATTCACAAGCAGGGAATTCTCCTGAAATAGTGAAACAAACCTTTGTTTACTCCATAAAAGGACAAGATACCCTTCGACTGGATAAATATTATATATCACCGGAAAAAGACTCACAACCTAAAACCTGTATCCTTTTTGTATTCGGTGGAGGTTTCGCAACAGGTAGCAGAGAAAATGTTGAGAATATTTATTTCATGAGCCAGTTAGCTAAAAAAGGATATATTCCTATAGCTATTGATTACCGTTTGGGAATGAAAAATCTTCAGAAAACCGATCCGGTGGAAGTAGCTTCCGCTTTAATAAATTCCATTACCCTAGCAGTAGAAGATCTTTACGATGCTACCTCTTTTGTCTACGATCATGCACAAAGCTGGAATATCAACAGAAATCAAATCATAGCTTGCGGATCCAGTGCCGGAGCTATTACGGTATTACAGGGAGAATATTTAATTTGTATGAATAATATTTTGAAACAAAAATTACCGGATAATTTCCGTTACGGAGGTATTATTTCTTTTGCCGGAGCTATTTTGAAACCTGTGGAAGAAAACGAATGGGTACTTCAACCCTCTCCCATTCAAATGTTTCATGGGAATGCAGATTCGAATGTTCCGTACAACAAACTAGAAGAAGGCCCCGTAGGATTATACGGTTCTTTTTATCTGGCTGAAAGATTGGATAATATAAATGCTCCTTACTATTTTTATCAGGTTAATAATGCCGGGCATGAAATAGCCGGATTACCTATGAAAGATAATCTGAACGAAATAGATTCTTTTATTCGGAAATTAGTCATAGGAAAACAAAATCTTCAAATTCGGACAATAGTAAATGAAATCGGGAAACCGGAAAAAAATAAAGATTTCACTATTATGGATTACATCCGATCCAATTATAGTAATTAAACAATCAACTCAATTTATTTATTTGAATTAACTAATCTGATGAATTTCTCATTTAAAAAATTAGGTTTGGACTTCCAGCCGAAATTATTCTCTTCTCTTAAAAACTATTCCAGGGAGAAGTTTATGAATGATCTTATGGCAGGAATCATTGTGGGAATAGTAGCGCTTCCTTTAGCGATCGCTTTTGGTATTGCATCGGGAGTCAGCCCGGAACAAGGAATAATAACCGCTATCATTGGCGGATTTCTGGTTTCTTTTCTGGGTGGTTGTTCTGTCCAGATCGGAGGTCCTACGGGAGCTTTTATCATTATCGTTTACGGGATTATCCAGCAATATGGATTTGAAGGATTAGCCATTGCTACTATTCTGGCCGGAATAATGTTAATAGGTATGGGACTGTTAAAGTTAGGTACAGTCATTAAATTTATTCCCTACCCTATTATTGTCGGTTTCACCAGTGGTATAGCCTTGGTTATTTTTACTACCCAGATGAAAGATCTTTTCGGCTTGACTATGGAAAATGTTCCTGCCGATTTTATCTCTAAATGGATTGCTTATGGAAAAGCATTCAGTAGCATTCATATTGGATCCACGATAATCGGTTTATTAAGTATCCTGATTATTATCTATTCCCCTAAATTTATTAAAAAAATACCGGGATCTTTAATTGCAATCATTGTAATGACCTTAGCAGTATATATTTGTAAAAACTTTTTCGGATTAACCGGAATAGAAACTATTGGCGATCGTTTTGAGATCCATGCTTCTTTACCTGTTCCGAAAGGTATCCCTATCAGCTGGTCGAGTATTAATTTATTATTACCTCCGGCATTCACTATCGCTATGTTGGGAGCTATCGAATCTCTTTTATCCGCTACGGTAGCGGATGGCATTACCGGAGATAAACAAAATTCAAATACCGAACTGATAGCACAGGGTGCAGCAAATATCATAACTCCTTTTTTCGGAGGTATTCCGGTAACAGGTGCCATTGCAAGGACCATGACCAATATCAACAACGGAGGAAGAACCCCTGTTGCAGGAATAATCCATGCTGTGGTACTGTTGTTAATATTGCTTTTTTTAGGTCCTCTTACAAAACATATTCCTATGGCTTGCCTGGCCGGAGTACTGGTTATCGTAGCTTACAATATGAGTGAATGGAGAGTTTTCTCTTCCTTAATGAAAAATCCGAAATCGGATGTCATCGTATTATTGGTTACATTCTTTTTAACAGTGATCTTCGATCTGACCATTGCAATAGAAGTAGGAATTTTATTAGCTATGGTACTTCTGGTAAAACGTGTATCGGAAACATCCAGTATCTCGGTTGCTACCAACGAATTAAATATGTCTTCCGATGCGGAGAAAACAGCGGATAATGATAAATTGATCCTTCCGGAGGGAGTAGAAGTGTATGAAATCGATGGGCCTTTCTTCTTTGGAATAGCCAATAAATTCGAGGAAAGTATGAGAAAGCTTAACAATAAAAGACCTAAGGTGAGGATCATTCGTATGCGGAAAGTTCCTTTTATGGATTCAACCGGATTACATAATCTGGAAAGCCTTTACAGACTCTCAGATAAAGAAGGAATACAATTGGTTTTATCCGGAGTAAACGACAAGATCAAAACAATGTTGGATAAGACAGGTCTGGCCGGTAAAATAGGAAAAGATAATATTTGTAGCAATATAAATGAGGCATTGGAAAGAACAAAACAATTGATCCGGTAATAAGCAGAAAGAAACTATTAAAAAATCAAACTTAAAATAAGTCCCCTTAATTTCTAAAGGGGACTAAAAGTTCTTTTGGAACCACTTATTTTTTAGATCCTTTCTTCTACAATTTCAATTTCTCAGATAATTCCAGCATCTTTTGAATAGGCTTCTTTGCCTTTTCAATAATCTCTTCATCTATAAAAATCTCAGGCATTTCATACTGAAGACAATTGTAAAGCTTTTCCATAGTATTCAATTTCATGAATACACATTCGTTGCATGCACAGGTACTATCGTTTGGAGGAGCCGGGATAAATACCTTTTCCGGATTCTTTTCCTGCATCTCATGCAAAATACCGGATTCGGTAGCTACGATAAACTCTTTTTTATCCGATTGAGTCGCTAAACTTAATAAAGCGGAAGTAGATCCTACGAAATCAGCTATTTTAAGAATCACACTTTTACATTCAGGATGAGCCAGAATCAAGGCATCAGGATGTTCTTCCTTTAATTGAAGAATCTTTTCCAGAGAAAATCTTTCATGTACATGACAGGCACCGTCCCAAAGCACCATATTTCGCCCTGTAATGCTATTTATATATCCGCCAAGGTTCTTATCCGGTCCGAAGATGATCTTCGTTTCTGGCGGAAAACTTTCCACTATTTGGCGGGCATTGGTTGAAGTAACCACTACATCTGTTAAAGTTTTCACTGCAGCCGTCGTGTTTACATAAGAAATAACTGTATGATCAGGATGCTTTTGGATAAATTTCTCAAATTCTTCGGCAGGACAACTGTCGGCCAAAGAACATCCGGCATTCAGATCCGGAACAAAAACTCTTTTTTCCAGTGAAAGGATTTTAGCCGTTTCTCCCATAAAATGAACGCCACACAGAACAATTATATCCGCTTCCGTCTTACTGGCCCATTGAGCCAGCGCCAGACTATCACCTACGTAATCCGCTATATCCTGTATAACTCCTTCCTGGTAATAGTGAGCCAAAATAACAGCATTTTTTTCTTTCTTCAAATTTTGGATAGCCTGAACCAAATCTATATCTTTAGGTACCGGAATATTCAAAAATCCTGCAGGTTGTAAGTTATTATTCGACATTATAAATATATTTCTTTTTAAATTTAAAAATTAAATATGATGATAATTATACGATGTTAATATGTCTGATAAATTTTATATAAATCGTTTGCTTTTTAAGTTTTCAAAGCCAAAAAAGTTTTTATTGATATATTATCAACAATAGTGTAATCCTTAATTCTCCGTTAATAAACCTCTTAGAAATTTTATTAACATCTTGTTGATAAAATACAAAGTTAAGAACTTTCTTTCAAAGTTATCAGT
>JAJBTS010000267.1 GCA_020860885.1 Bacteroidales bacterium | reverse complement strand
ATTCATAAATTAATGTGTATATTATGAAAGTAAAATTATTATTTGTTTTTTTGGTGATATTCACTGCTTGTTCTAAAAAGGCTGAACAGCCTTCAACCGATATTCCTGCTGAAAATCCGAATATTTTTTCAACAGAAATCGGAGCTTATAAGTTTCATCTTCTTTCGGAAGGACAAAATGAAGGGAAAACCGAAATACTTATCGGAGCTACTCCTGAAATGATAAAAGAATATGCTCCCAATGGTAAGTATTCAACCGCCGTAAATACATTCCTAATTCAGACTCCTGATAAAAATATCCTGATTGATACGGGATTTGGAAAAGAATTAACCCAAAATCTCCAATCACTCGGTCTGGAAGAAAGTGATATTACGGATATTCTCCTGACACATATGCATGGAGATCATATCGGAGGTTTGCTCAAAGGAGAAGACCCAAGGTTCCCGAATGCTTACCTGAAGGTTTCGATTCCCGAATATGAATACTGGGATAAAGAAGATGCAGAGAACAAAGCCATCCGTATGGCAAGAATGTATCCCCGACTCAGCGCTTTCAGTCCGGAAATTTTTGCTCCGGGTAACGAATCCGGATACACGTTGGTTCAGGGTGTAAAATTAACCGCTATTCCTGCGTATGGACATACTCCCGGTCATGTAGGTTTCTTATTGGAAACGGTAGATGAAAAAATATTGATATGGGGAGACATAGCGCATGCAATGGCTTTCCAAATGCCTTATCCCGATGTGGCAGTAACCTATGATACGGATCCGGATGAAGCCATCCAATCCCGGAAAGCTCTTCTGGAATATGTTGCCGATAATAATATTCTTATTGCAGGGATGCACATACCTTACCCGGGAATGGGATATATTAAGAAGACAGAAGATAAAGGTTACGAATTTATTCCTCTTTAAGTTTTTCGTAACTTTGCAAAATGGAATTAGATCAATCGTATATTTTAGAGAAACTGTCTGCTCCTATCTTTGATGTTATTTCTTCCTGTGCTGATAAAATGCAGGTAGAAACATACGTTATAGGCGGATATGTCCGCGATCTTATACTTCACCGTCTTTCGAAAGATATTGATGTCGTTTGTGTAGGAAGTGGAATTGAATTGGCGCAGGAGGTAGTTGCCGTGCTTGGTAAGAAAGCCCATTTCGCCTTTTTTAAGAACTATGGAACTGCACAGGTTAAATACAAAGGAACAGAGGTGGAATTTGTAGGTGCCCGGAAAGAATCGTACAACCGGGATTCCCGCAACCCCATCGTAGAAAACGGGACATTACAGGACGACCTCAACCGCAGAGATTTTACTATCAATGCGATGGCTATTTGTATCAATAAAGAGAGATACGGAGAGCTTGTAGATCCTTTTAATGGCCTGACCGACCTGGAAGAATGTAGAATAAAAACTCCATTAGATCCTGATATTACTTTTAGCGATGATCCTTTACGCATGCTTCGGGCCATCCGCTTTGCATCGCAACTCGGATTCTATATTGAGTCCGAAACTTTCGATGCTATCGAAAGAAATAAAGAAAGGATTCATATCATTTCCCAGGAAAGAATTATCGACGAACTCAACAAGATTATCCTGTCTCCCCGACCGTCTTTCGGATTTGAACTACTTGACCAAACCGGGTTACTTGCGATTATATTTCCTGAATTGGTTGCTTTAAAAGGAGTAGAAACAAAAGAAGGAATTGGGCATAAAGATAATTTCAGTCATACTCTGAAAGTCATGGACAATCTGGCAAAAACTACCGACAATCTTTGGCTGCGGTGGGCAGCGCTTTTTCATGACATTGGCAAACCTTGCGTAAAACGTTTCGACAATAAACTCGGATGGACTTTCCATGGACATGAATACAAAGGGATGAAGATGTTGAAAGGCATCTTTCAAAAAATGAAACTTCCCTTGAACGACAGACTTAAATATATTGAAAAACTGGTTTCTTTGCATATGCGTCCCATCGTTCTGGCCGATAACGAGGTAACCGACTCTGCTGTCCGACGCTTACTTTTCGATGCCGGAGACGATATCGATGACCTTATGCTACTGTGTGAAGCTGATATTACCTCTAAAAATCCGGTAAAAGTCCGGAAATTCCTTCAAAACTTCCAACTGGTTCGGCAAAAGTTAAAGGAAATAGAAGAAAAGGATAGAGTCCGGAACTTCCAACCTCCTATCGATGGATTGGAAATCATGAATATGTTTGACCTCCCTGCAGGAAGAACTGTCGGTGAATTAAAATCAGCTGTTAAAGAAGCTATTTTAGACGGAATCATTCCAAATGATTACGAAGCGGCAAAAGAGTATCTTATTAAAATTCAAGAAGAAAAACGGAACAGTAAACAACAATAATCCTTCTCTCTGAATTCTTTTTATTAATTATCAGCCAATTGTAAAACTGTTTTTATGGGATGAAACGTTTCTACGGGAACTTCTACAAAAATAGTATTCCAATCGGCCATAGCTCCGTTCCATAATCCGGGTAATTCCAAAGCTTTTAATTCTTTTCCGTCTTTTGATTTTAGAGAGATAAATCCTGTATTCTTATCTACATATTTAGATAAATCGAACTTCTGCCCTTTGTAATCGCGTAAAGCACAAACCAGATCAACTGGATTAAAGTGGGTTCCTTTCTGAAATAAAGTATTCATTTCCGGATCACTCAGATCAATCTGGGAACTCTCCAAGATCTGTAAAGAAATGGTGCCATCGGAATTGTAAACCAGGAAAGGTCCTCCACCGGGTTCACCAGTATTCTTCACCATACCACAAACCCGCAAAGGGCGATTCAGCTTTGATTTTATATAAAGAACCAATTCAACATCTTCGAGTATTTTAGTATCCGGATTCTTTATACATAATTCTTTTTGCAGGAAGAATAACATTTCCAGCAACTGGTCGTGGGTATATTTTCCGGAATCGATCAATTGAAGATAATCGAAAATTTTTCGTTGGTAACAAATCAATATTCCCGCCAATAATTCCTTATATTGTACTGTAATGCTTTTCATAGAATCCGGCACCACATTATCTATATTCTTAATAAAAACCACATCCGCATTAACGTCGTTGAGATTCTCAATAAGAGCTCCATGTCCTCCCGGACGGAATAGAATTTCTCCGTTTTGCCGAAACGGCACATTATCACTATCTACAGCTACTGTATCCGTTGAAGCTTTTTGTTCACTAAAATCAACCTGATATTCTACATTAAACTCACGACTGTATTCCGGAATTTTTTGCTCAATCAATTTCTCAAAGAGTTCCCTGTGCCCGGCTGATACGGTAAAATGGATATGCACTTTCCTCTGTTTATTACATGCATACAAAGCTCCTTCAACCAAATGTTCCTCGACTGCTGTACGTGGTCCTTGCGGATAAGAATAAAATAAAATAAGTCCTTTCGGTAATTGACCGTAATTCAATCCTTTTTCATGTAAAAGATTTTCCACAATCAACTTATATTCACCGGCATCCATTAGTTCATCAATAGTCTTACCCTCATTAAAGATACAATATTGATTGAGGACATCAAAAAAAGCGAATTTACTGATTTTTTGAAAGAATTCTTTTTCGTAGGCGGTTGCAGGAAGAGAATAATCTCCATCGAGAAAAGAAAATAACTCTTTGAACATACGGCTGGCTGCCCCCGAGGCAGGTACGAACTTCATCACGTCTTTATCTTTCTCCAGATAATCGTCCCACATATCAATATAAAACTTTTGATCTTTTTCCTGAATATATTTGATACCTTTTTCTATGGATGCTGAAGCTTTGAGTTTAAGGAAGAGAAAGCCTTTTTTAAAAAATCCCAATTGTTCTTCCAATTGCTGAGTAGAAATCCCTTTGCTACGTAATTGGTCAATATCATTTGGTGAAAGCATGACATATGTATTTTAATTTCACTTCCTACAAATTTAGAATAAATTGAATTAATATCCTAATTTTATTTTCCGTTATATCTCCTTGTTCTATTAAAAAAATTTAATGCCAATTTTATTTATAAAATATGGGTCCAATAGTCATACTATGCATAAGA
>JAJBTS010000405.1:5964-21142 GCA_020860885.1 Bacteroidales bacterium | reverse complement strand
CTAATAACGCTACATCATGTTAAAGAAATCTTTTTTAGGATTAACGTTTCTTTCTTTCTCCTTCTACTTTTTCGGAGAAACAATTACATTCAACTCCGATTGGTATTTTCAGAAACTGGATTCGACGGTTGGTATTTCTGAAATAAAGAACCAGGGAACATCCTGGGAATCCCAATTCGACGTTACTCACACTCAGGTAAATGCAGAATTAAAACTTAATAAAGATACTCTACTGCATGAATTCAACTTAATTCATCGGGGAAATTGGGAAAAAGTTACATTGCCTCATACACCCCGGATCGAAGAACTGGTAGTGCTTTATCAGTGGCAGGGTATATGCTATTATAAAAAAAACATTTATCCCGGAAAAAGATTGGATCAATAAAAATTTATGGCTTGAATTTGAAGGAGCTATGCATTTGGCGGATGTGTGGATCAATGGAAAACATCTTGCTCAGCATGCCGGGGGATATACTCCTTTTGTTATTGATTTATCTACTCATATTAATTACGATAAAGAAAATGAAATACTCGTAAGACTGGACAATAGGGACAACCCCTTGATTCCGCCCGGAAAACCTCTTTACAAATTGGATTTTTGTTATTATGGAGGGATTTACCGAAATGTAAATATGATTATCAAACCAAAAGATATTTACATTACTCATCCTATTATGGCAAATGAAGTTTCCGGGGGAGGAATATTTATTACTTACCCGGAAGTATCAAAAGAAAAAGCTACCATCCGTATCCAAACACACCTGAAGAATGCTTCCCAAACAAACAAAACCATTACTCTTCGCCATAGATTATTTGAAATAAACAGGTTATTTACTAACCTCACACAAGGAAAGGAAATAAAAAAATCAGAAAAGAATATTACATTAAATCAGGGTCAGTCCATTCATCAAAATCAAATACTTAGTTTGGATCATCCCCGCCTGTGGCATCCTGATTCTCCCCACCTATATATCGTTCAAACAGAAGTGATAGAAAATGGGAAAGTAGTGGATACTCAGGAAAACCGCATGGGTATACGGCATTTGGAATTCTCGAAAGAGAAAGGATTTATTATTAATGGAATGCCTTTACGGTTGATTGGAAGCAACAGACATATGGAATACCCTTATGTGGGAAATGCTTTGCCCGATAATGCTCATTATCGTGATATTTATCAAATCAAAGAAAGCGGATTTAATATTGTACGCCTGGGGCATTATCCTCAAACCGTATCCGTATTGGACGCCTGCGATGAATTGGGGCTTTTAGCTATCGAGCCTATCCCGGGTTGGCAATTTTTCAACAAAGACAGTCTGTTTATTGAGTTAACCTACCGGGACGTACGGGATATGATACGCAGGGACCGGAATCATCCTTCTGTAATACTGTGGGAAACAACATTGAACGAATCATGGCCTCCGGATACATGGAAAGATGGCGCCGTTCAGGCTGCCCACGAAGAATATCCCGGAAATCAATGCTTCACTTCAGGAGATGGCTATGGTTACGACGGTTTTGATGTCGTTTACAACGACTGGGCGGAAGGCTTTCATCGGCCTAACCCGGGAACCAAGGCCGGATTTATCCGGGAATATTATGATTTTGAATTCGGCGGCCATTATAGTACTACCCGTATTACCCGGGGAGATGGTATGAATGCTTTGTTGCAAAATGCATGGAATGCACAGTGGTCGCACAATCGATATAGAAAACAATATCCATGGACTGCCGGTGATGCCGTTTGGAGCATGTATGATTACAATCGTGGATGTGCCGATAATATTTGTTATAGCGGAGTGGCGGATATCTTCCGATTGCCTAAATTTAGCCTGAACTTTTTCAAAAACCAGATCGAAATTGGAAAGCCTCTTCCTGAAGGGCCAATGAAACCTTCTGTTTTTATTGCCGACTATTGGATAAAATCAGAGAACGAAACCAGAGATATCCTTATTTACGGAAATGTCGACGAAGTGGAATTAAAGGTAAATGGGCAGACTGTCGCAAAACAATATCCCGATAAGGGTCCTGATACGGATTATGTTTCGAAAGCAGATGGAGGTAATTGCAGTAATCTCAATTATCCACCATTCACTTTCCGCAATGTTCCCTGGCAGGAAGGCGCTATTGAAGCCATCGGATACCTGAATGGAGAAAAAGTTGTTTCTGAGAAAAAACAGACTCCTCAAAAACCTTCACAATTACAGATTAGTTATTTTCAGGCTGGTAAACCAGCAGGAAAGAATGACTTATTGATATTATATGTAAAAATATCCGATAAAAACGGAAGTTTGTGTGTGGAAAGCAAAGACACTGTAGAATTGCATGTTAATCCTCCCCATAAAATCATCGGCCCTTCTATACGGGAGGCAGAAGCGGGAATTGCTTCTTTCCTGATACAAACCGATAAACATCAAGAATTACTCATTGTGGCTGACTCGAAAATCCAGAAAAAAACAGAATCCTATTTATTAAAATAAACTTTTCCGTACAAAGAAGAAATAAGCAGATTGTAGAAAATTAACCGGGCAAAAGGAAGTCAACAAGGAGGTTGTAACATTTCCAAACGGAGTAGAGAATTGCACACAAGTGATACAGCACCGTATAGAACACGCAGGTATAACCCGGAAAATAAAGGGAAAGGAATTAATTGGGCGATAGTTGAATGCTATTTCTCAGAAAGATGCTATATTTGTAGCCATTAGTTTTTGAAAAGGATATAGGGTTAAATAACTCATTAACATCTAATTTTATGAGACAGGTTATTAAGCTTTTTACTATTCTCGCGATAACAGTAATGGTATCTTCGTGTATGATGGATGAAGACGAGGTATGCTACCGTTTCAAAGTTTTTAATGTAACCGATACGGAAATGAAAATTCATTTATCATCGTGGGGAAACTACGCCATGATTATTAATGATAAGGGCAGTTCAGATCACAAGTTTCATGGAGTAGAAACTATCAATCCTCATTCATCGCTGGAATTCGTCAAAACAGTAGGTGGCGATCCCAATCCCTGGGTAATACCATCCTCACTTACACCTGCATGGGAGTATATTATTAAAATAGAATGTGATGGAGTTACCATCCCTAAAGAATATGTAAGCAATCAGGAAAATTGGGATCTTGGTGTCGTGGCACAATTCAATGGTACAGCCACTCAAATCCAATTATATATATTGCCCGAACTTATTGAGCAATACGGGAAAACAAATTAATCTTTAGTAAAAGGATAGATAACAAAGTCTATAAAGGAACTAAAATTACCGAGCTTTACTTCCGAGTTATTTAAATTTAAAATAGTTATTTTTCCTTCGTAGTTGCAAGGATCTTATTCATGAGAATATTTTCACTACTGTTTCAAATAAATTTTTCTTTGTATTTTCTGCATTCATGGATTCCATTAAAGATTGTCCGGGAGGATTTATAGTATAAGCATTTTCTAACCCCAATTGTCCGGGAATAAACGAATCAGAGATCTGACCAGCTAATGCAATCACAGGAATATTGTATTCCTTACCTCTATCGGCAATTCCCTTAATAACTTTTCCATGCACGGTTTGGTCATCGATCTTTCCTTCTCCGGTAATTAAGAGATCTGCATCCTGTATAACAGAATTAAAATCGAGATAATAGAGAATAAGATCAATTCCGGAAAGTAATCGCGCATCAAAGAAAGAATATAAAGCACCTCCTACCCCTCCTGCAGCACCTGAGCCAGGAATATCCTGAAGATCTATCTGAAGATTTTTTTGAATTACACCTGCAAAATGTTTTAAGCCTTTATCCAGATTTATAATCATTTCCTTATCCGCTCCTTTTTGAGCACCAAAGGTATATGCAGCTCCCTGAGAGCCGTAAAAGGGATTTCGAACATCACAGGCAACCCGAAAGCGTATCTTTTTTAGTTGATCGTAATTGGCAGGAAATTCTATTTTTTCGATCCGGCTTAAATTCATTCCTCCAGGCTGTACTAAATCGCCCTTCTTATCTCTAAAATCAAATCCCAAAGCAGATAATAAACCGGTTCCTGCATCGTTGGTAGCGCTTCCTCCAATTCCAATAATAAATTCCGTATATCCGGAATTAAAAGCATGAGAAATCAACTGTCCGGTTCCGCAAGTAGTAGTTATCCATGGATTGTATTCTTTCGGAGATATCAGTGTTAAACCACTTGCAACGGCTAACTCTATTAATACAGTTTTGCGATTGAGGATAATATATTCAGCAAGGATCGGCCTGTTGAGAGGATCATTTACCAAGACTTTTACTGTATCGGTATCTCCTACAACGGCTTTTAGAGCCTGCAGGGTTCCTTCTCCTCCGTCAGCTACGGGGAAAGAAAGAATTTCACAATCGGGATAAATAGTATGGAGAGCACTCTTTATCGTTTCGGCCACTTCCACAGAAGAAAGACTTCCTTTAAATTTATCACTTGTAACTACAACCTTTTTCACGAATAAGGGATTAATGAGCTTCCAGCCAGTTTTTACCTACACCCCACTCCGCAACAATAGGCACTCTTAATTGGGCAGCATTCTCCATCTCTTCAATTACAATAGATTTGACCTGCTCCAACTCTTCAGTATATACATTGAAATTTAACTCATCATGTACCTGCATGATCATACAGGAACGAAGCTGTGCCTCTGCAAACCTCTGATGGATTTTATTCATCGCCACTTTAATTATATCTGCCGCCGATCCTTGTATAGGTGCGTTAATTGCATTTCGTTCCGCATAACCTCTCACTACCGAATTACGTGAATTAATATCCGGAAGGAATCGCTTACGGTGAAATATTGTTTCCACATAACCTTTCTCCCGTGCAATTTCAATACTTTTATCCATATATTCTTTTACACCAGGGAAAGTAGCAAAATACCCGTCGATGAGATCTTTTGCTTCTCCACGAGGTATCCGCAACTGCTCTCCCAACCCGAATACCGATATACCATAAATAATTCCGAAATTGGCTGTTTTAGCCTTTCTTCTCATATCACGGGTAACTTCCCCGATAGGAACGCCAAATATGTTAGCCGCCGTTGCTGCATGAATATCCTGTCCGCTTCTGAAAGCTTCTACCATATTAACATCTTCACTGAGATGAGCCATAATACGCAATTCAATCTGCGAATAGTCAACGGATAGAAATAAAGAATCTGCATCAGCTATGAATGCCCGGCGAATTTCTTTTCCTTCGTCATCCTTGATGGGTATATTTTGTAGATTAGGATTTGTGGAACTCAACCTACCGGTAGCAGTGGTTGCCTGATTGTAAGTAGTATGTACTTTACCATCCAATGGACTAATCAGATTCGGTAAGGCGTCTATATAAGTAGAAAGTAGCTTTTTAACTTTCCTATATTCGAGTATCTTCTCCACAACCGGATGTTTGCTTTTTAAACTTTCCAAAACATCTTCACTGGTTGTATATTGTCCGGATTTTGTTTTCCTGGATTTTTCTACAATCTTCAGGCGGTCAAATAATACCTCCCCGACAATTTTAGGAGAACTTACATTAAACTCTTCTCCTGCTAATTCGAAAATAGTTTTCTCGATCGTACTCAGATGATTGGTTAATACCAGGGATGAGTCTTTCAATGCCGTAGTATCCAAACGTACGCCAACCTCTTCCATATCTGCAAGAACAGATACCAAAGGCATCTCTATTTTATAAAATAAGTCCGAGAAATTTTCCTTCTGAATAAGTTTTTCAAAAACATTTTTCAGACGAAGGGCAATATCTGCATCTTCACAAGCATAGTCTACAAGATTTTCCACGGGAACATCACGCATAGATAATTGATTCTTTCCCTTATTTCCGATTAATTCCTCAATGTGGATCGTTTGATAATTCAAATAGGTTTCTGCCAGATAATTCAAATTATGACGGTATTCGGGATTAATGAGGTAATGTGCGATCAAAGTATCAAACATCGGACCTTTTACCCGGATATCGTATTTTTTCAAGACATTAATATCATATTTCAGATTTTGTCCGATTTTAAGAATTTCTTCACTTTCTAAAACTTCTTTAAAAGGTTGAACCTCTTGATAGGCTTCTTCCCTATTTTTAGATGAAGGAAGAAAATAGGCTTCTCCTTCTTGTAAGGAAAACGAAATTCCCACCAACTCCGCAGATAAAGGGTCCATTCCTGTTGTCTCTGTGTCAAAAGCAAAACTTTTCTGACTTTTTATTTTCCCGATTAAATCAGCTATTAATTGCTTATTATCAACAAGATAATAAGTATGAGGAGTCGTTTTTATGTCTTCGAGATTTGAATATTTTTTTTCTTCCGTAACATCGGCTGTAAATTCTGCAAAGAGCGAAGGTTGAGAAGGCTCCTTTTTTGCTATTTTCTTAACATCTCCGAAAATGCGTGAAGAGAGCTGACGAAATTCCAGTTCATCAAAAATTTCCCGAAGAGCTTTTTCGTCCATTTCTTCACGGACCAACTCATCCGGATTGAAGTCTATCGGAACATCCGTTTTGATGGTTGCCAGAAATTTAGAAAAACGAATGACTTCCTTATTGTCTTCAATTTTTACTTTAAGAGCTCCTTTCAGTTTATCCGTATTTTCCAAAAGATTTTCCACGGTACCAAATTCAGTAATTAATTTTTTTGCCGTAACTTCTCCCACACCCGGACATCCCGGAATATTATCGGACTTATCTCCCATCAGAGCCAGTAAATCTATCACTTGTAAAGGATTGGTCAGGCTATACTTTTTTTCAACTTCCGAAACTCCTAATATCTCAAATTCATTGCTTCCATACTTCGGTTTATAAATAAATATATTTTTATCTACCAATTGTCCGTAATCTTTATCTGGAGTCATCATATATACTTCATAGTCTTTAGAAGCTTTTTTTGCTATGGTTCCAATAACATCATCCGCTTCATAGTAAGGCACTTCCAGTATAGGTATATTGTAAGCTTGTATAATCTTCTTTATAATGGGAACCGATTCACGGATTACTTCGGGAGTTTCTTCTCTGTGAGCTTTATATTCTTTGTATGCTTCGTGCCGGAAGGTAGGACCAGAAGGATCAAAAGCTACTCCTATATGTGTAGGATCTTCTTTTCTGAGAACTTCCTCCAACGTATTTACAAACCCAAAAACGGCTGAAGTATTAAAACCTTTTGAGTTGACACGGGGAACCTTTATCAAAGCGTAGTAAGCGCGATAGATTAATGCATATGCATCCAGCAAAAATAATTTCATAAAAAAACAATATTGGGTTGGACTTTGTTGAATGTAAAGATATAAAAAAAAAAATAATTTATACCTTTGCACTTTATTTCAATAAGGATGGAGAAAATAGACCTCATTATGCAGCCTGTGCAAAAAGAAATGGACGCTTTTAACACGCTCTTCAAAAGATCTCTGCATAGCCGCATACATGACTTTCAGTTTTTACTTGACTTTGTTTCAGAAAAAGAAGGTAAAAGAATTCGACCTTTGATTCTTCTCCTTTCTGCAAAACTCTGTGGCGAGCCTACTTCAAAAACTCTGGAATATGCTGTAATATTGGAACTTTTACATACGGCAACACTTATTCATGACGATGTTATTGATAGTACTATGGAACGCAGGGGTCATGATTCGGTCAATGCAAAATTTGACAATAAAATTGCCGTCCTATTGGGTGATTACATCCTCTCTCAAGCGATCATCAACGGAGTAAATACAGAAAATTTACAGATCCTTAGAATACTTTCTAATCTGGCTCAGGAATTAGTGGAAGGAGAACTTATCCAATTAATCTCCTCCTCCGATATTCTTATTAATGAAGAAAGATATTTTGAAATTATCCGGAAAAAGACAGCTGTTTTACTTTTCTCTTGTGCAGAAATGGGAGCTCTTTCCGTAAATGCGACAAAAGAGGAAGTAAAAACATTGCGGTTAATTGGTGAAAATTTAGGTATCTGCTTTCAGATCAGGGATGATTTATTTGATTATTTCGAACAAGGAGATATAGGAAAACCTACAGGAAATGATATCCGCGAAGGCAAAATTACACTTCCTCTCATTTATGCTTTGAATAATGCTCCGGAAAGAAAGACAAAAGAAATGATGAATATCATCAGGAAGAAAGATTTCTCTTCGGATAATATTCATCATTTAATTTCATTTGCAAAAGAATACCACGGAATAGAGTACGCGGAGAATAAAATGAACGAAATAAAAAAGAATATTCTCTTTTTACTATCCAAATTTCCGGATTCTGATACCAAAAATTCTATGATAGAAATGATCGATTATATCATAGAAAGAAGAAAATAATCTCTCATTCCCTTACAAGTAATTTACTGTTTATTTTTAAGCAAATAGCTAATCCTACGAATACGCCTATAGCATCGTATAGAAAATCCATCCAGTCTCCTGTCCGGTAGGGAGAAAGATATTCCTGCATAATTTCAATAAGTCCGCTGAATACTATAGGAAGGAAAAAAGATCCCCACACAATACGCTGGTAACTGATTCTTTTTCTCAGATAATTTGTATTCTCAAAAAAAATAGTCCCCGAAAGAGCAAGAAACATTAGAAAATGGACCAATTTATCGAAATTATTCATGGATACTTCCGGCATAGGCTCTGTACTCATAAAACACAAAACAATAATTGCCGAAGATAATAAGATCGTTATCCAGTATTTTTTTATAAATAATAATAAGTTCATAATAGCTCTAATATATTTCCGGCCAGTCCGCTTGCTCCTATCCTGAAAAAATCAGGCGTCAGCCATTCTTGTCCTAATATTTCTTTCACAATCGTATAATAAAGAATTGCATCTTTACCTGTTTTTATTCCTCCGGATATCTTTATTCCTATTTTGCGATTATGTAAAGCATGATACTCTTTTATGGCTTCGCACATTACATATACAGCTTCAGGAGTTGCACCTATATATCCTTTCCCCGTAGAGGTTTTAATAAAATCCGCACCGGAATACATGGCTAATATGGAAGCCATTTTAATATTTATAGCAGATTTCAGCAATCCGGTCTCTAGAATGACTTTGAGTTTCGCCTCTCTGCACGCTTCCTTTATCTCACTAATTTCTTCTGAAATTTCAGTATAATTCTTATCAAGAAAATCGCCGACATTTAATACAATATCAATTTCATCCGCACCATCCGATACGGCAAGAGAAGTCTCGGCAATCTTTATCTCCGTAAAAGTCTGTGAAGACGGAAATCCTCCCGCTACAGCAGCAATCTTGATGTCAGCCGTAAGAGCCTCTTTAACCGTTTGTACAAAATTAGGATAAACACAAATGGCTGCCACATTGTTAAGATCACTGGATCCTTCAGAATTATTTAGCTTTTCTACCCAATTCCAGATGCTCTCTCTGGAATCTTCCGTATTCAGAGAAGTAAGATCAATACAGGAGTAGATGAATTTTAAGACCTCTTTATTATCATTCTTCCCGGTTTTATCGATAATCTTCTTTACTTTTTCCGAGATAACAGGATCTTTTATATCCATATTATATTTACTTAGCGCATCATTGAATCTATCCATTTTTCATTTTAATTTTTCGTTGTTAATATGTCTACTGCTGTCTCTGAGAGTTTTTTTCTGAAGATTACTTTCAAAAGCTTGCGTTAAATCCACTCCTGTTTGATTGGCGATACACAGAATCACCCAAAAAACATCTGCTAACTCATCTGCAAGATTATTTTCCAGATCTGTACCTTTGAACGATTGATCCCCATATTTCCGGGCCATAATACGAGCGAGTTCACCCACCTCTTCCGTTAGAATAGCCATATTGGTCAATTCGGAGAAATAGCGGACTCCATATTTTTTAATCCATTCATCTACAAGAATTTGAGCTTCATTAACTGTCATAATTATTCTTTTATCTTTGAATCTATTAATATTGTAACAGGTCCGTCATTTATCAACTCTACCTGCATTTCAGCTCCGAATTCTCCTGTCTTTATATCTTTCCCTAATGCTCTACTTAAGTCTGCACAAAATTTTTCATAAATGGGTACAGATATCTCCGGTCTTGCTGCTTTGATATAAGAAGGGCGATTGCCTTTCCGGGTTAAAGCATACAGAGTAAACTGGCTTACACATAAAATCTCTCCAGCTACTTCCATAACGGACTTATTCATTACACCATTCTCATCGTCAAAAACACGCAAATTTACTATTTTTTTTATTAAAAAATCTATATCTTCCTGAATGTCGGAAGATTCAATTCCTAACAATACCAACAATCCTTTTTCAATGGAAGAGAAGACTTCTCCTCCGATTGATACGGAAGCTTTGGAAACCCTTTGGATTACAATACGCATTTTTTACCGATTATTTTGAATTGAAATATTCTTCGATAAGCGCGGCCTTACTTTTTCCAATCAAATCGATAATTTCTGATTGCGGCGCTTCTCGGATTCTCTTTATACTTTTGTATTTTTTCAGCAATTTCTCTTTTATAACAGGTCCGATTCCTTTAATATTATCTAACTCAGAAACCACCTGCTGTTTACTTCGTTTATTCCTGTGGAAAGTTATCCCGAAGCGATGCGCCTCATCCCTTAGTTGTTGGATTAACTTCAGACTTTCAGAGTTCTTATCCAGATATAATGGTATCGGATCATTTGGAAAATAAATTTCTTCCAACCGTTTAGCAATTCCTACAATAGGTATAATACCATACAATCCTAAGTCTTTCAATGCATCCGTAGCTGCATGAAGCTGCCCTTTTCCGCCATCTATCACGATTAACTGAGGCATAGGTTGATCTTCTTCCATTAAACGTTTGTATCTTCGGAAGACGGTTTCATACATGGATTTAAAGTCATCAGGTCCTGTTACTGTTTTTATATTAAAGTGCCTGTAATCCCTCTTAGAGGGTTTGGCTTTTTTGAAAACGACACAGGCTGAAACCGGATTTGTTCCTTGAATGTTTGAGTTATCGAAACATTCTATATGGACAGGCAATTCTTTTAAGTGTAAATCCGTCTGCATTATTTTCAATATTCGTGTAGAACGCTGCTCCGGATTAAGCTTTTCAGCTTGTTTTAATTGATCAATTTTATATTGACGAACATTCTTTTCGGATAATTCCAGCAATTTTTTCTTATCCCCTCTTTGAGGAATAACAAAATTTATAGTATTCAATTCAAGAGCCGGCAGGAATGGAACAATAACTTCTTTGGCTTTACTACCAAAACGATAACGTAATTCTACGATTCCTAAAGCTAAAATATCTTCTTTTGATTCATCCAATCTCTTTTTGTATTCAATGGTATACCCTTGTACAATTGCACCGTTAGCGATATGCAAATAATTGATGTAAGCAGATTGTTCATTTTCCTCGAAAGAAAAGACATCAATATTATTTAAGGAAGGGCTGGCAACAATAGACTTAGAGTGATAATTTTCTAAAATATTATACCTCTCTTTGACATGTTCAGCCTCTTCAAATTTCATTTCGGAAGCCAGTTGAACCATCTCTTCGTAAAGCATTTTACTAATTTCTTTAGAATTTCCTTTGAGTATTTCTTCTATACATTTAACATTATCGTTATAGTCTTTTTCTGTTTGCAATCCGACACAAGGCCCCAGACATTTCTTTATATGATATTGAAGACATACATTGAACTTTCCTTTTTCAATATTTTCCTGTGTCAAATGGTAAGAACATATACGAATGGGATAGAGAGTAGTGATTAACCTTAAAATATACTTTACATTTAAGACAGATGTATAAGGACCATAATACCGGGATTTGTCATTAAATTTTTGTCTTGTAAGATGAATACGGGGAAAAGGTTCGTCACGAACAACAATCCATGGATAAGTTTTATCGTCCCGGAGCATTACATTGTACCGGGGTTTATGTTCTTTGATCAGATTATTTTCTAAAAGGAATGCATCTTCCTCCGACTCTACCACCAGATAATTGATTTTACGAATCTTGCGCACCATTATCCGGGTTTTTGGATTGTCTTGCGTTTTGGTAAAATAAGAAGATACTCTTTTTTTAAGATTTTTAGCTTTACCTACATAAATAATCACATTATTTTCATCCAGATACATATATACTCCAGGATCTGCTGGTATAGCAGATAATATATTGGACAAATTGGGATTATTTATACTAATATCAGTCATTATAATTATTTATTCAACGGATCAGATATCAAACTTAATTATACTCGTTACTTCAACTTCCGGATCAAACAAAGCTCTCCCGTTGAGCTCTTCCAGTTCTATAAGGAAATTTACATAAATTTTACGGGGATTGAATTTCTTCATGAGATTCACTGCTGCAACCATAGTGCCTCCCGTAGCTAATAAATCATCGTGGAGAAGAACAGTATCGTCTTTATTGATTGCATCCTGATGTATCTGAATCACATCCAATCCATATTCTTTTTCGTAACTTTCTTCAAAAGTAGCTGCCGGAAGTTTCCCTGGCTTACGGATAGGAACAAACCCGGCATTCAGCCGGTCTGCCACTAAAGGGCCTAGAATAAATCCCCGCGATTCGATTCCAACAACCTTAGTGATTCCTTTATCTTTATACATTTCGGAAATTCCATCCACTAATTCCCTTAAAATCTCGGAACTTTTAAAAAGGGTGGTTACATCCTTAAACTGAATTCCAGGAATTGGAAAATCAGGAATGTTCCGCACCGACTTAGCTAATCTTTCTATATCCATAATTAATTAAACTTTCAAAGAAGTCGAATTGTTCCACGTGGAACAATTTCATCTCCCCAATAAAACCAATAGTACATTTATATCGTTTGGAGAAACTCCCGGAATCCGGCTAGCTTGTGCTATTGTGTCCGGATTTATATTCGTAAGTTTTTGTTTTGCTTCCGTAGAAAGAGATTGAATCGTATTATAATCAAATTTTCCTCTTATCTTTATATTTTCCAAACGGTTGATTTTTTCCGCTATGATTTTCTCTCTGGCAATATATCCTTCGTATTTCATTAGGATCTCTGCAGCTTCAATAATTTCTTCCTTCCTATTGGATATCTTATCCAACTCTTCCTTAAAAGCAGGAATCAAAGAAGCTACTTTTTCTATATTCAATTGAGGCCTCAATATGAGATCAATCAATTTAACCCCATGCCTTAAAGGAGTGGTACCAAAAGCTTCCAGTCCGGAATTTACATACTCCGCCTTTACGGAATAATTCCGGGCAAAGTCAACTATATTCTCTATTTTTTCCCTTTTATCTTTCAGGAGAGAAAATCGTTCTTGGGTAGCTAACCCGATATTATAGGCTTTTTCAGTCAAACGCATATCGGCATCATCCTGACGTAAAAGAATTCTATATTCTGCCCTGGACGTAAACATCCGATAAGGCTCGTCAACACCCTTTGTAACCAAATCATCTATCAGCACGCCAATGTAAGCTTCATCCCTACCCAAGACAAAAGAATTTCCTCCATGAGTATTTATATGAGCATTTATACCTGCCATCAATCCTTGAGAACCCGCCTCTTCATAACCCGTCGTACCATTAATCTGCCCTGCAAAAAACAGGTTTTTTATTAATTTGGTTTCTAATGTATGATACAATTGTGTAGGAGGAAAAAAATCATATTCAATAGCGTACCCGGGCCTGTAAATATGTATATTCTTAAAAGCAGGTATTTGTTGCAAAGCTTTTAACTGTATGGACAAAGGAAGAGAAGAAGAAAACCCATTCAGATAATATTCCTGTGTATTTTCTCCTTCTGGCTCCAGAAATAATTGATGCTGTAATTTATCTGCAAAAGTGACAATTTTTGTCTCAATACTCGGACAATATCGGGGACCGATACTCTTTATCTGGCCGTTGTACAAAGGAGAATCTTCCAATCCACTTCTAAGTACGTCATGACTTGCTTCATTGGTATACAATGTCCAGCAACTTAACTGTTTTAAGGGTCGAGGTTGAAAATCCAGATAAGAAAATTTATGGAAATCATTCTCTCCTTTTTGTTCTTCCATTAAAGAATAATCCACGCTTCGCCCGTCAATACGGACGGGAGTACCCGTTTTCATCCTGTCTTTTTCAAAACCCAAAGCAACCAGTTGTTCGGTTATTCCAAAAGAAGCAGGTTCGGAAATACGGCCTCCCTGAATCTGAGTCTTTCCGATATGCATCAAACCATTCAGGAAAGTGCCCACTGTAAGAATAACACTTTTTGCATAAAACTCCACATCTAAGGAAGTCTTCACTCCTACAACAGTATTATTTTTAATAATTAGTTGATTTACAACATCTTGCCATATAAAAAGATTAGGAATGGAATCTAAAACTTCACGCCATTTCTCTATAAAGCGGCTTCTATCGCTCTGGGCTCTCGGACTCCACATGGCAGGACCCTTCGAACGATTCAACATCCGGAATTGGATGGCGGTCGTATCCGTAACGATACCCATCTGTCCACCCAGCGCATCCATCTCACGAACAATTTGTCCTTTAGCGATTCCACCTACAGCCGGATTACAGCTCATTTGCGCAATCTTATTCATATCCATAGTGATCAGCAAAGTCCGGGAGCCTAAATTTGCCGCTGCCGCTGCCGCATCACAGCCGGCGTGACCTGCCCCAACCACTATAACATCGTAATTAAAAGTCATTCTCCTAACTCCTACTTATCTATTTCTATTAGTTCCAAAGCTCTATTCTCATTTTCACGCATAATCACCTCATCTTGTTTGGTTTTATCCTTTAACCCGCAAAGATGCAATATGCCATGAATAATAACACGGTGCAATTCTTCATTATAATCCGTGTTGTATTTCCCGGAATTCGATTGAACCGTATCCAAAGAAATAAAAAGATCTCCTGAGATTACATCATCCTCCGAATAATCAAATGTTATAATATCGGTGTAATAATCGTGATCCAGATACTGCTTGTTGATACGAAGAATTTCTTCATCCGAACAAAAAATATAAGCAATATCCCCTACTCTTTTGTGATAATTTGCTGCCACAGATTTAATCCACCGGGAAACTTCTCTGCGTTTTATTTTAGGAAATTTTATATCCACCGCATTATACGAAATGGCCATAGAAT
This sequence comes from Bacteroidales bacterium, assembly GCA_020860885.1. Lineage (GTDB taxonomy): Bacteria > Bacteroidota > Bacteroidia > Bacteroidales > Azobacteroidaceae > Azobacteroides. Next base: position 6,085 of record JAJBTS010000405.1, on the reverse strand, counting down.
TTTGTTTTATGAAATCGGATCACGAATTAAATTGCAAAGATACAATTAATTGTCAAGAATGAGAAAGCCTGCTTTCCCATCTAAAGTTAAGAGTACATGATTTTTCTAAATTTTTTGTTAT
>JAJBTS010000405.1:0-5954 GCA_020860885.1 Bacteroidales bacterium | reverse complement strand
TATGAATACTTTCGGTTCTTCTTTTTTTTCTTCGTACTATTAGCCGAATTTTTCGTCTGTTTCTTTAAAAAAATCGCACGTCTCATTTTTTCAAATGCGACCACGATTTAAAATTTTCGCACGTGTGAAAATTTTAAATGAACAGTCACCAGTGAACAGTTAACAGAGTGAAAGCATAATTACTTAATAAAAAGAAAGTTACAGCTTAGGAACCGAAAAACAAATAACACACAAAAATGGCAGCCAGTACTCCGGCGAGATCCGCTAATAAAGAACCGGCAATGGTATATCGTGTATTTTTAATATTAACTGCTCCATAATAAACTGCTATCAAGTAAAAGGTAGTATCTGTGGATCCTTGAAAAACGCTAGCCAGTCTACCGGCAAAAGAATCAGCTCCAAAAGTCTGCATAGTGTCCAGCATCATCCCGCGGGCACCACTCCCACTCAATGGCTTCATAATAGCCGTAGGAAATGCATCCACCCATTCTGTAGGCAAACCGATAGATCCTACCGCATACGCCAATCCTTCTGTTATAAAGGACAAAGCGCCGGACGCCCTGAATAAAGCAATTCCGACCAACATGGCAATAAGGTAAGGAATAATCATGATAGCTGTCTTGAATCCTTCTTTTGCTCCATCTATAAAAGCGTCGTATACATTGATCTTTTTCCTTACTCCGGCAATTATAAAAGCGATAATTATACAAAATAAAAAGCAGTTCGCAACCAAAGAAGAATAAACGGAAACTTCTTCCTGAGGAAGTGACCGCACCCACCATACCACTAACAAAATAAAAGCAATGATACCACCGAAAAAACCCAGAAGAACCTTATCCAATAAGTTGATTCTTTGCTTGATACAAACATAGATAACACCAACCAAAGTAGCTGCAAAAGTCGCGATCATAAGCGGAACAAAAACATCGGCAGGATTAGCAGCTCCCATTTGGGCCCGGTAAACCATAATAGTGACAGGAATAAGAGTTAATCCGGAAGCATTCAACACAATAAACATAATCATAGGATTGCTGGCCGATTCTTTATCCTGGTTCAATTCCTGCATTTCTTTCATAGCTTTTAATCCTAAAGGAGTTGCAGCATTATCCAGATTCAACATATTAGCCGCAATATTCATGAAAATGGATCCAGTAGCCGGATGCCCTTTCGGAAGATCAGGAAACAAGCGGGAAAAAACCGGAGAGGATACCCGCGAGAGAAAGTTTATCACTCCTCCCCTTTCTCCTATTTTCATAAAGCCTAGCCAAAGAGATAATACACCGGTTAATCCGATAGAAATTTCAAATCCGGTTTTGGCAGCAGCAAATGTAGCATTCATCATCTCTGTAAAGATTCCAAGATCTCCTGTAAAGATAACTTTACATAGTCCTATTACAAATGCAATTACAAAGAATCCAATCCAGATATAATTTAAAACCATAGATTAAATGTATAAAGACACAAAAATAGTATAATTTTGTATGGAATTTTAAAAAAGAAGGAATGAAAAATAACTTCTCTGCTGTGTTGTTTGACTTAGACGGAACTTTAGTCGATTCATTAATAGATATAGCGGATGCTATGAACAGGACACTTACTCACTTTGGTTATCCGGTTTTTAATTATGGTGCATATAAGTATTTTGTAGGTAACGGACTGAGAACCCTTGTTTACAAATGTCTTCCTGAAGATAAAAAAGAGGATAGATATGTGAATGAGACTCTCGCTGTTATGATGATTGAATACGGTAAATCATACAGTAACAAAACGGTTTTATATCCGGGTATTTCCGGACTTCTGGATGAACTTACCTCCAAAGGGTATAAGCTTGCCGTTTTATCGAATAAAGCCGATAACCTGACTCAAAAAATAGCTTCCATCTTACTAAGGCAGTGGAAATTTGAAATTATCATGGGCGCTACCGAACAATTTCCGCGTAAACCTTCTCCGGATGCTGCTTTATTCATAGCTGAGAAATTAAATGTTTATCCTGAAAATATAATGTATTTGGGGGATACAAATGCAGATATGCAGACAGCAAATGCAGCAGGAATGTATGCAGTAGGTGTAACCTGGGGATTTAGAGAAAGAAAAGAACTGGAAGAAAACGGAGCCAGAGAGATTATTGACCATCCGAAAGACTTAATTCCTTTATTATGACTGAATGGTTAAGCAACAATTGGATAGAAGTTGTAGGGGCAATTCTTTCCTTTCTTTATCTCATCTTGGAAGTAAAACAGAAATGGGCCATGTGGATAGTAGGCGTATTTAGTTCCGCATTTTATGTTTATATTTTCTTTCAGGCTCATTTATATGCCAATATGGGAATGAATGTCTACTACACCTTTATGTCTTTATATGGTTTGTATTGCTGGAAATTCGCAAAAATAAAAAACGAAGGAGACAACGAATTTCATTTTATTTCCAAACAGCTGGCTATCCGTTTAAGTATTATTGCTTTATTTATCTTCGGGTTTATTTATTTTATCCTTCTCCGCTTTCCGGAATCCGAAGTACCCGTTCCTGACGCTTTGGTAGCAACGCTAAGTATTGTCGCAACCTGGATGACTGCAAAAAAAATAGTAGAATGTTGGTATCCCTGGATATTCGTAAACTTTTTCGCGATAGGATTGTATGCTTATCAGGGACTTTATCCGACTGCTATACTTTATATATTTTACGGAACATTATCCATTGTCGGATTAATTAACTGGCGTAAATCAGTAATTTTAAGAAAATGATCCCATTATTACAAGATTTCAAGACAATTATCCTGGCTAACGGAGCTTTTCCCCAGCATAAGATTCCGTTATCTTATCTTCATTCGGCAGATCGTATTATCTGCTGCGACGGAGCTATTATTCACCTTTTACAAATCGGTATGGAACCCGATTATATCGTAGGAGATCTGGATAGCATTTCCGAAAATCTGAAAAAACGTTTCTCATCTATTCTATATCACAATTCGGATCAGGAAACCAACGACCTGACAAAAGCGGTCGAGTTTTGTGTAAAAAATGACTGGAAACAAATCACCGTGTTAGGAGCTACGGGAAAGAGGGACGATCATAGTATCGGTAATCTCTCTCTATTAACTGACTACATGGAAGAAGCAGAGATCCAGTTGTTAACCGACTATGGGGTTTTTAATCCACAAAAAGAAAATTCTGTTTATCAGAGTTATCCCGGACAACAAATATCTATCTTCAGCCTTACTCCTACCTCACTTTTTTCGAGTGAACATTTAGTATATGCCTTAGATAATCGTCCATTCACCTCGTGGTGGCAAGGAACGCTCAATGAGGCGTTAGAAACTTCTTTTTCAATCCAAATGAATCAAGGAAAAGCGTTAATATTCAGAGAATATGAACGATAAAGAAAAAAAGACCGTTTCCCGGATGATCCGTATCTATTGCCGGAAAAAACATAAAAGAAAATACGATTTATGCCCGGAATGTAAAGAGTTGCAGGAATATGCTCATAAACGGTTGGAGCATTGTCCGTTCAAGGAAAACAAACCCAATTGTAAGAATTGTACCATCCATTGTTATAAAACAATTTATAAAGATAAAATCAAACAAGTGATGCGTTTTTCCGGTCCGAGAATCCTATTTTATCATCCGTTAGAAACCATAAGACATTTTATAAAATAAATATTAATCGTAAACTTTTTTAATTTTATTTTGTTACCAAATTTTATATTAAATCTAAAAATAAATAAAACTATGGCTGACAGTACTACAGACAAAAGCATGATGTACCGGATGATAAAACAACGCGGTACCAACCAACTGGATGATCTTACCGAAGGATTAGTAAATTCTATGAGGTATAGCGATAATACGGTGATCTATCCTAAAGGAGAAGTAAAAGAAAATGAGGGTGTAGATCCGGAATGGTTCTTACCGGCATACAAAGGTACGAATGGCTTTTCTGAAATGAATGCCATTATTCAATATATTTCTCAGGAAGCTATGTTTGAGGAAATTGGCGAACTGATGCTGGGAATTTCTTTGGTTGAAATGAAGCATTTGGATAAGCTTGGAGATCTTATTCTGGATTTAGGAGGAAAATTAAATACCCAGAAATATGAAACTACTTATGTAGCCTACGGAACCAATGCCAAGGAAGCCGTTGAATTAGGCATAAAAGCAGAAAAAGAGACTATTGAAGAATACAATAAAATTCTTAATAAGGTCCAATCTGTTCCTCAAAATGATGCTACCCGGCATTGCCTCGCCTTACTGGCTAAATTAATTGCAGACGAACAATTCCATATTCATTTATTCGAAAGCTGGTTAAAGGAAAATTATAAGTAAAATCACCAAAAAATCACTACCTTTGCACCCTTATTTATAAATCAGGCATAAATTTAGATGATCACAGTTAGTAATTTAGCGATTCAATTTGGGAAAAGAGTTCTTTTCCAGGATATACATTTAAAGTTTAATCCCGGAAATTGTTACGGTATTATAGGAGCAAACGGTGCGGGGAAATCAACATTCTTAAGAGCCTTAAGTGGCGACCTGGAACCCACCTCCGGTTCCGTTTCTTTTGGTCCCGGAGAACGCTTATCCGTATTAAAGCAAGACCATTTCGCTTACGACGAATGTACCGTAATGGAAACGGTTTTAAGGGGTCACACGGTTCTGTGGGATATTATGCAGGAAAAAGATGCTCTTTATGCCAAAACCGACTTTTCCGATGAGGACGGAGTAAGAGCTGCTGAGCTGGAAGAGAGATTTGCTGAACTGGAAGGCTGGAATGCAGAAAGTGATGCTGCGAACCTGCTGAGTGGATTAGGCATAAAAGAAGATATGCACTACATGATAATGAAAGATATCAGTGGTAAAGAAAAAGTACGAATTCTTCTTGCACAAGCTTTATTCGGAAAACCGGATAACCTTCTTTTGGATGAACCTACAAACGATCTGGATATAGAAACCGTAATGTGGCTGGAAAATTATCTGGCCGAATTCGAAAATACCGTATTAGTCGTTTCTCACGACCGGCATTTTCTGGATTCTGTTTGTACTCATACCGTAGATATAGATTATGGAGACATAAAACTCTTCTCAGGAAACTACAGCTTCTGGTACGAATCGAGTCAACTAGCTCTACGCCAACAACAACAACAAAACAAAAAAGCAGAAGAGAAAAAGAAAGAACTGGAAGAATTCATCCGCCGGTTTAGTGCGAACGTCGCCAAATCCAAACAAACCACTTCCAGGAAAAAGATGATTGAAAAGTTAAATGTAGATGAGATAAAACCTTCTTCACGGAAATATCCCGGAATTATTTTTACCCCTGATCGGGAAACAGGTAACAAAATTTTAGAAGTCAACGGGTTGTCTGCAAGTATAGAAGGAGAAACCCTTTTTAAGAGTGTATCCTTTAATGTAGAGAAAGAGGATAAAATCGTCTTTTTATCGAAAGATCCCAGAGCAACCACAGCTTTTTTCCAGATTATCAACGAAGAACAACAGCCCGATGAAGGAACTTTTGAATGGGGACAAACCATTACAAATGCTTATCTTCCTCTGGATAATTCTGCTTATTTCAATACAGACATGAATCTGGTTGATTGGATCGCTCAATTTTCTGATGATACGCACGAAGTCTATTTGAAAGGTTATTTAGGCAAAATGCTTTTTTCAGGAGAAGAAGTATTGAAAAAAGCCAGCGTGCTGTCAGGAGGAGAAAAAATGCGTTGTATGATTGCACGTATGATGCTTAAAAATGCAAATTGTATGGTTTTGGACTCTCCTACCAACCATCTGGACCTGGAATCTATACAAGCATTCAACAATACACTCAAGAATTTCAAGGGAATCATTCTGATGTCTAGTCATGACCACGAATTTATTCAAACAGTATGCAACCGTGTTATTGAATTAACTCCAAACGGAATTATAGACAAAAGAATGGATTACGATGATTATATTATTTCAGAT
>JAJBTS010000019.1 GCA_020860885.1 Bacteroidales bacterium | reverse complement strand
AAAAAAGAGTATTGTGTAAGAATAAAGACTTTATCATAATCACTAATTACTTCTTAAGTTGCGAAATTAGGGATTAATTTTGTTATGACAATGGAATCTTGTATTTTTATACCTCAATTAATTAACAATTGTTTATATCTTATGCCGGAAATCTCTAACCGGGGAGTGGCAATGCCAGCTTCCCCTATACGAAAATTAGCTCCACTTTCTGATTCTGCTAAAGCAAGAGGATTGAAAGTCTATCATCTGAATATTGGGCAACCTGATATTCCAACGCCAGAAGTGGGATTGGAGGCGGTTAGGAATCTGGATAGAAAAATATTAGAATATAGTCCGAGTGACGGTTTTCGCAGTTTCAGGGAAAAATTGGTTCATTATTATTCAAAATTTAAAATAAATGTCAACGCAGACGATATTATTATCACTACCGGAGGGTCAGAAGCCGTATTGTTTGCTTTTATGGCATGTTTGAATCCGGGTGATGAGATTATAGTTCCGGAGCCCTCCTACGCTAATTATATGGCATTTGCTGTATCGGCAGGTGCCGTTATACGTACTGTTCCTTCGACCATAGAAGAAGGTTTCGCCTTGCCTCCGATAGAGAAATTTGAGGCTTTAATTAATGATCGAACAAAAGGAATATTGATTTGTAATCCTAATAATCCAACTGGCTATCTTTATACACGTTCGGAGATGAATCAAATAAAAGATCTTGTTAAAAAATATGATTTGTATTTGTTTTCGGATGAAGTCTACAGAGAATTTATTTATACGGGATCTCCATATATCAGTGCATTACATTTAGTTGGAATTGAGGATAATGTTGTACTTATAGATTCAGTATCAAAAAGGTATAGTGAGTGTGGCATACGGGAAGGTATGCTAATTACTCGTAATAAAGAACTGAGGAAAACTGTAATGAAGTTCTGTCAGGCACGATTAAGTCCTCCACTTCTTGGTCAGCTGGTTGCCGAAGCTTCTTTAGATGTGTCGGGTGAATATATGCGAGATGTATACGAAGAATATCTGGAGCGCCGGAATTATGTTGTAGATACACTGAACAGAATTCCAGGAGTGTATTCGCCTATTCCTATGGGAGCATTTTATACGATTGCCCGTTTACCTGTAGATGATAGTGATAAATTCTGTGCATGGTGTTTATCCGATTTTGAATATGAAGGACAAACTATCTTTATGGCTCCGGCTTCCGGATTTTATACAGATCCTGGTCTGGGTAAAAATGAGGTTCGTATTGCTTATGTATTAAAGAAAGAAGAGTTGCAGAATGCAATGCTTGTATTGGAAAAAGCATTAGAACAATACAAGACTCTAACAGATTAGAAATTGAAAATTCAGACCGTTAGACTTAATAAACATTTTTGTCAAATTAATTAAGTTAGTTCTATATTCTTTTATTCGACATAAAATTGAATTCCGAATATTTCATAGCAAAAAGAATATACTTTAATAAAGAAGGAGGAAAAGACGTTTCGCCTCCCGCTATTCGCATTGCCATAATTAGTATGGCGTTAGGTCTGGTAGTTATGATTTTGGCATTAGCTATTGTTATCGGATTCAAGAAAGAGGTAAGAGAAAAGGTTATAGGTTTTGGATCTCATATTCAAATAACTAATTTTAATAGCAATACTTTATATGAAAACCATCCTATTGCAATAAGCAATACACTTGTTGAGGAACTATATAATAAACCGAATATACAGCACATCCAGCAATTTATAACTAAACCGGCAGTCATAAAAACCGATAATGATTTTCAGGGAGTAATTTTGAAAGGTATCGATGAAAATTTTGATTGGGACTTTTTTAGACAAAACCTACTTGAGGGAGATGTTTTAAGTGTTAATCCGGATTCCTCCTCTGTTAATGTATTAATTTCTAAGGATATTGCAGATAAATTAAATCTCAGATTATATGATTCATTTATCTGTTATTTTATTCAGGAACCGGTAAGGACACGCAAATTTCATATTTCAGGTATCTATCAAACGAATTTTTCTGAATATGATAAATTGTTCATTCTGGGAGATATAAAACAACTCCGGCGTATAAATGGATGGGATGAAGATCAGGTAAGTGGATTGGAACTTTTGGTTAAAGATTACGATAAATTGGATCAAACCATTGAGGATATCTATTTTGATATGAGTGTAAAAACAGATCGTGTAGGGAATCCTTATTATACCCGTTCTATTAAGCAGATAAACCCAATGATATTTGCCTGGCTGGATGTACTCGATACGAATGTGGTGGTTATTTTGGTATTAATGCTTATTGTTGCCGGTTTTTCAATGATATCCGGATTATTAATAATTATTCTGGAAAGGGCTAATATGATAGGAATATTAAAGGCTTTAGGTCAGAACAATAGCAGTCTTCGAAAGGTATTTCTTTATATATCGACGTTTTTGATTCTAAAAGGATTATTTTGGGGAAATCTAATTTCTTTAAGTATTTATTTCCTCCAAAAATTTACAGGAATATTTACCTTAAATCCGGAAGTTTATTATCTTTCACGAGTTCCTGTAGAACTAAATGTCTGGACTTTTCTATTGGTCAATGCTGGCACACTTATTGTCACTTTGCTAATGCTCCTAGGTCCATCATACCTAGTTGCAAAAATATCTCCGGCTACTACTATCCGTTTCGAATAATTAGGGATATTTTAAAGTTGGAACTTTGTAAATAAAAGAAATACAACTAACTTTGCACCTCTTAATTAAAGAAGAAAGAGATTGCTTGATAATTAACACATTAAATATATTTAGAATGAACATTACATTAAAAAACATCGACTCTGTAAATGCGAAATTGACAATTGCTATTGATAAAGAAGATTATCAGCCTCAGCTGGAAAAAGCCTTAAATGATATTCGTAAAAATACAGTCATAGACGGTTTTCGTAAAGGACATGCTCCTAAAGGTCGTATTCAGGCAATGTATGGAAAGTCAGTTTTAGTCGATGAAGTTAATAAGTTAGTATCTAATAAATTATACAATTATATAAAGGAAAATAATTTGAATATTCTGGGAGAACCTCTTCCCAGCTTAGATGAGCAGGAGCCTTTATTATTTGATAATCCGCAGGATTATAAGTTTACTTTTGATTTAGGTTTATCTCCTGAAATTAATGTCAATTTGTCAAAAAGTGACAAATTGCCTTATTATTCTATTGCAGTAACGGATGAAATGATTGATAAGCAAATAAATTCTTATAAATCAAATTATGGAACTTACGAGCAGGTAGATATTGTGGAAGAAAAAGATATGGTTAAGGGTACATTAACAGAATTAGACGAATCCGGACTACCTAAAGAGAACGGCATTCAGGATGATGCAGCTGTACTTATGCCTTCCTACATGAAAGTGGAAACAGAAAAATCCAAATTTATTGGTGCAAAGGCGGGTGATACCATTCATTTTAATCCTTATAACGCTTATGAAGGAAACGGAGCTGAGTTATCTTCTTTCTTAAAGGTAGCTAAAGAAGATGTGGAAAATTATCAGGGCGAATTTACTTTTGTTATTACTGAAATTACAAGATATAAAGAAGCTGATTTAACTCAGGATTTATATGATAAGGTATTCGGTGAGGGAGTTATAACTTCAGAAGATGAATTTAAATCCAAAGTAAGAGAAATATTAAGTCAACAATTAATCCCTGAAAGTAACTATAAATTTATATTGGATACGAGAATATTGCTGGATGATAAAGTAAAGGATGTTCAATTACCCGATGAATTCCTTAAGAGGTGGTTGTTGGAATCCAATACGGAGAAAACGGTAGAATCAGTGGAAGAAGAGTATCCTAAGATTACTCAGGATTTAAGATTCCATTTGATTAAGGAAAAGATTGTAAAAGATAATGAAATTAAAGTAAATCCTGATGAAATAAAGGAATATGCGCTAAAAGCCACTCGCGCCCAGTTTGTTCAATACGGTATGAATAATATACCCGAGCAATTATTAGAAAATTATTCTCAGGAGATGTTGAAGAAAGAAGAGTCGGTGCGCAATCTTGTAGATAAAATTATTGAAGATAAA
>JAJBTS010000271.1 GCA_020860885.1 Bacteroidales bacterium | reverse complement strand
CATTTACTCCTCTTTATGTAAGAAACGCGTCAATGATTGAAAAAAATCTGAATATTATTTCATTTAATATACCTTATCCTCCCGACTATGGTGGTGTTATCGATGTCTTTTACAAATTGAAAGCATTAGCAGAAAATAATATTAAGATCATACTTCATACTTTTGAATACGGTAGAAAAAAAAGTTCCGAATTGGAGAAGTATTGCGATAAGGTGTATTATTATACCCGAAAAACGGGTTTCAGATCGCAGTTATCTTTTATTCCTTATATAGTATACAGCAGAAGAAATGAAGAATTACTACACAATTTACAAAGTAATAACTTTCCGATTCTTTTTGAAGGCTTGCATACCTGTTATTATTTAAACCATTCTTCTCTAAAAGAACGATTAAAAATAGTAAGGGCTCATAATATCGAGCATCAATACTATAAAGGATTAGCGGCCAATACTCATAACATAACAGATAAAATATACTTTAAGCTGGAAACCTCCCGATTGCAAAGTTTTGAAAGTAAATTAAAGTATGCAGATCATATTCTTGCTTTATCTTCCACCGAATATGCTTACTTTTCTGAAAAATACGGAAAAGATAAGACCCAGTATATTCCTTTGTTCTTTCAATCAGAAAATAAAATATCATTATCACCTGTCATTAAACCTTATATTATATATCATGGCGATTTAAGTACTCCTGAGAATATTTCAGCGGCAAAGTTTCTTATAAATAACATTGCCGCCAAAACTCCTGAATTTCAATGGATTTTTACTGGACGAAATCCTCATCAAACACTTATTTCTCTCATAAACAACTATAAAAACATTCAATTAATACCCAATCCCGAGGAGGATGAATTAAAGCATCTTATAAGAGAAGCAGCCATTAATATACTCTATACGAATCAGGTATCGGGAGTAAAACTAAAATTACTTAATACATTATATCATGGACATACTTGCCTGGCAAATAAAAAAATGGTAGCTGGATCCGGACTTGAAGAATTATGTACCCTTATATCGGATGATCCCGAAAGAATTATTCAAGATATAAGAAAGTATATGCATGAACCTTTTCATACCGATGAGTTACAAAAAAGGGAAGTGCTTTTCAAGTCTCTTTATAATAACAAAAAGAACGCTTTAGCAATCAAGGCTCTTCTCTGATTCTTTAATTTTCTTTATTCTTTGTAAGAGTGTGGGATGAGAATAGTACCAAAACACTACCAAAGGATGAGGATTCAGATTACTCAAAGATTTGACGGATAGCTTTTTCAAACCCGATATAAGAGCATCCCCCAAACCAAATTGAGAAGCATAAGAATCGGCTTCATATTCGTTCTTTCGAGATAAGATGTTCAAAAATAATCCTGTTATTTCAGATATCGGTGTGAATAAAAGAGAAAAACCAAGAAGGGATAAGTGAAAAGAAGGGATATTTCCTCCTAATGCTTCTGTCAATTGTTGATTACCCAAGAATAAAGACAAAATAAAAAAGGTAATACCTGTCGTAAACAGAGAGAGTATTAATGAGTAAACAATATGCTTTTTCTTGTAATGACCCGTTTCGTGAGCTAATACCGCAACTATTTCATTTGTATCCAGTTCTTTAATCAATGTATCGTAAAGAACGATACGTTTCTTTTTTCCAAAACCGGTAAAATAGGCATTTGCTTTGGTACTACGCTTCGATCCATCTATTACATAAATATTTTTCAAATCAAAACTCGCTTTTGATGCAAAAGATTGAATAGCGCTTCGCAATTCTCCCTCTTCCAAAGGAACTTGTTTATTAAATAAAGGAACTATCCATTCGGAATAAAAGAAACTTATTAATAAAGAAAATAGAGAAACGGCTATCCAAGCCCAGATCCAGAAATATTCTGCCGTATATTGATAAATCAGGATAATAGCAGTCAGAAGTAAACCTCCAATTATTACCGAGAGGAAAATACCTTTTAACCAATCGGATAAAAATATCTTAGGTGTCGCTTTATTAAACCCGAATTTCTCTTCGATATGGAAAGTCGTATACCAGCCAAACGGAAGTTCTATTATTTCATTAATAAGTAAAAATATCCCAAAGAATAACAAAGGCAGATATATAAAGTGATCCGTATATTCCCTTAAAGTATTATCCAGCCATCCGAAAAGCCCATATAATAAAACGAACAGGATTACAACAAAAGAAAAACTTCCTGAGATCAGTCCAAAGTGGCTGTTTGCTTTTTGGTAAGACTGTTGTTTTCTATATTCTTTTTCATCGTATATACCTTTCAGCTCAGCAGGTATATCCGGGCTCATTCTCTCTCTGTTCAGATAAGCCAGAAGCTGGCTCCAGACAAAGTTCAAGACTACAACTATAACTATAATAAAAAAATACAGATTATACATTCAATATTATATATTTATCCGTGAAAAAGGAGCGATATCAAGTGCTGTAAATTCTTTATCTAAATATTTAAAGTAGCCGCTCATTGCTACCATAGCTGCATTATCCGTAGTAAAAGCAAAAGGAGGGATATGTATCTTCCACTTGTATTTTTCTGCATATTCTTCGAACGCTTTCCTCAGGCCGGAATTGGCTGACACCCCCCCGGCAACCGCAACTTCTTTAATTTTTAAATCCTTTGCTGCTTTACTGAGTTTGTTCATCAGGATATCTATAATTGTCGCTTGTAGACTGGCGCTTAAATCTGCCTGATTGTTCTCCACAAAATCAGGATCCTGAGCCAAATGATCTCTCAGCAAATAGAGGAAAGAGGTTTTTAGTCCGCTGAAACTATAATCGTATCCCGGAATATTAGGTTTACTTAACTGAAAAGCTTTAGGATTTCCCATCTTAGCCAAACGGTCAATAACCGGGCCTCCGGGATAAGGAAGCCCCATCACTTTTGCACATTTGTCAAAAGCTTCTCCTGCAGCATCATCTATTGTTTGACCTACCACTTCCATATCTTTATGACTCCGAACAAGTATAATCTGAGAATTTCCTCCAGATACCAACAAACACAAAAAAGGGAAAGAAGGTTGGTTTATGTCTTTTTCATCCTGCTTTATGAAATGGGACAAAACATGAGCCTGCAAATGATTGACCTCTATCATAGGAATATTAAGAGCCGACACAAAACCTTTCGCAAAAGAAGTTCCTACCAGAAGAGAGCCCAATAAACCCGGTCCGCGGGTAAAAGCAACTGCATTTAACTCCTCCTTCTTTATTCCTGCCTGAAGAATAGCCTGATCCACTACCGGAATAATATTTTGCTGATGAGCGCGGGAAGCCAACTCAGGCACTACACCTCCGTAAGCTTCATGAACTTTTTGCCCGGCAATTACGTTCGACAATACCACTCCATCACGAATTATTGCAGCAGAAGTATCATCACAAGAAGATTCTATTCCCAGGATTGTTACCATATAAGAAATTGATAATTAGATTAAAATAAATTAGCTTAATAACTTCTATTAACGTTTAAGACCTTACTTTCTGATGCAAAAATAGCATTTTTTTAATAGCTTTGTGAAGATTTTTGGGGATGAAGATATTTAAATATATAATTTGGGTTATATTGATTGTTGTAGGGTTATTCTGCATTTTACCTGCCACGTTATTGCAAGTACCTTATTTCCAGAAAAAAATCTCTGAGGGTGTAGCTGAATATCTGAAAGAAAGAATTGATACTGAGGTTACTATACAACAAATAGAATTTCAACCTTTCAATAAGTTAATCCTTAAAAATGTATACATGGAAGATCAAAAAGGAGATACTCTTTTTACTGCTAAAAGAATAGCCTGCGGATTTGATTTCCTCCCGTTTTTTCAGAAGAAATTTTATTTTAGTTCCGCTCAGATATACACCTTTCAGCTGCACTTAAAAAAAGAAAATGAAAGCGCCCCTCTCAATATTCAATACATTATCGATGCTTTCCAGAGTAAAGACAATGAAAAAAAAGAATCATTTATCGATTTAAGCATAAAATCCTTATCATTAGGACATGGCATTTTCTCTTATCGGGTAGAAAATAAAATTTCTGATGAAATTAAATTCAATCCTAATGATATTCTATTAACAG
>JAJBTS010000177.1 GCA_020860885.1 Bacteroidales bacterium | reverse complement strand
TATAAGAGTCTGGAACATAGTTGTAAAACACAAAATGCTGAAAAATGAATTAGAAATTCTGGATTTTTCTACCAGCCTAAGTGAAGTCTGGAGATTGCTTAATGAACAGGAGAGGGAGTTACTTCGGAAAAATGCTACTATTCAACATTACAAAAAAAATCAAAAAATATATGCCGAAGGTGAAACCCCTACGCATTTGATGTGCCTGTTAAAAGGCAAAGTTAAAATTTACAAGGAAGGTATTGGGGGAAGAAGTCAGATCATCCGGATGATTAGACCCATCCAGTATTTTGCTTATCGTGCCTATTTTGCCGGAGAGGATTATTTAACGGATGCCGCCGCTTTTGAACTTTCTTCCGTATGCCTTATTCCGATGAAAGTATTGACAGATATTATGAAACATAATTTTAATATTTGCATGTTCTTTATCCGTCAGCTTTCTGTTGATTTAGGGATTTCTGACGAACGCACTGTGAGTCTCACACAAAAACACATTCGGGGCAGGCTGGCTGAATCACTTGTTTTCCTTATTGACAGCTATGGACTTGAAGAAGACAATACAGTTAACATTTATCTGGCCCGTGAAGATCTGGCCAATTTATCCAATATGACCACCTCGAACGCCATACGTACTCTTTCCAATTTTGTTAATGAGAAAGTAATTGCAATGGACGGCCGGAAAATCAAGATCATAGATGAAGACAGACTCAGAAAGATCAGTAAGCTAGGCTAATATTTATTTTAATAAAGAAAGTACTTTACTTATTTTTTCTTCCATCGGTAACTGCGCATCTATCCAGTGAATGACAAATCCTTTTCTTTCCATTCCCCGAAACCACGTCATCTGCCTTTTTGCGAATTGATGGATGGCTGTTTCCAACTGGCTAAACATCTCCTGGTAAGAGATCTTACCCGTAACGTATAATGTCAGGTACTTATATTCCAAGCCATAATAAATCAGATCCTCCGGCAGCACTCCGGATTGAATCAGGTTTTCTACTTCCTGAACCATACCTTCCTGCTCCAGACGCACTCTTAATCGTCTGCTTATTTTCTCCCGGCGGAGTTCTCTATCAATATTTATTCCAATGATCAAACTATTGACCGGAGCATATTCTCTTCGATCCGGAGACTGGGTTAAATAGTATTCTTCAATTTCAATAGCCCGGATGGCTCTCTGTACAGAATCAACATCGGTTTTATTATGAAGGGTTTTATACGATTTTAAGATATACTCCAATTCTTCCAGACTTTTGCCTTGTAAGTTCTTCCGTAATTCAGGATTTTCCGGAACATCTAATAATTTATAACCTTTTAAGACCGATTCCAGATACAATCCGGTTCCTCCGCATAATATCGGCAACTTACCCTGCAACCGGATTTTCCGGAAACACCGATGAAAATCATGCTGATACTGAAAAACATTGTATTTATCGCCCGGCTCACAGATATCGATCAGGTGAAACGGTATCTGCTTGCCGTCGATCACATAATCATTCAGGTCTTTACCCGTACCGATGGTCATCCCTTTATAAACCTGACGGGAATCGGCACTGATAATTTCTGTGTTCAGTTGATGGGCCAGTGCAGCAGCGAAAGGAGTTTTCCCTGATGCAGTAGGCCCTAATATCGTTATCAATTCATACATGGCACAAAATTAAGCATTAATCAAAGAATGCCATACGAAAGATACGTTTTGTTAGTTATTCAACCCTTATTTTTTTTGCATATCCGTCCGCTTTCACAATATATATTCCAGGACTTTGTCTGTCTTTTATATGTATGCTTCTGCCATCCATTGTAAATAATTGAGCCGGAAAATTGTTTCCAGTAACATACACATATCCGTTCCTGCTCACTACCTGAAAAGAATTATCAATTTGCGGGGGATTAAATCCAACCGGATCTTTCTTATAGATCTCCACTTCTGCACAACTAACCAACTGAGGGAGATTAGTCGCATTCGAATGATAGGAGGATTTAACTACAACTCTTACAGTTTTAACATTCTCCGCAGGTTCAGGCAATTCGATTTTTTGTGGAGCTTTGATAATATACGTTTGAGCTTTATCGTCCTGAGTTAACGTAAACTGATAGTCATTGGCTTTAGTAAATGTTGTTCCATCCGTGCTTGTATGTACTTCAAATTCATTCCAATAACCATTAACGTTAGAAGTTAACGGACCTTTAGGGTAAAAAACGATATAATCTACCTGATCCGGTTCTTTTAATGTGAAATCGAGTGTTACCGGCATTTTGGTATTCCCACCCCATTGTGAAGAATATTCATTATCCAGATTGCCATCGAATGCTTTCCCTATAGCATAATCCGCATTTTGCTCTGCGGGCAAACCGTCATTACCTTTTGTTTCCGCACCGGCAATTTCCAGTTTGATATCATCGAAAGTAACTCCGAAGTCCCGTTTCACTTTTTCCAGAGAAGCTTTTAAATCTTCTACTATATCCGGGTTATCCGCTGCTACATTATTTAGTTCCGAAACATCCGTTTGCAGATTGAATAACTGGTCTTCGGCATTATATCCGGTATATATATCCGTATGTGCCTGATAAGGCGCTCCACTATGAGGTGCGATATATTTCCATATACCTTTAATAATACCCAACGTACCCGATTGAGTAACTGCAAAGTCTCTGCCTGTAAAATCTTTTCCTAACCAGGCATCTAACTGCTCCTGACTGTCAGAAGGTCCTGCGGAAGAAACAGGAACATCCAGGAGGTGAGCCATGGTAGCATAAAAATCAACCTGAGATATCAACGCCGGCGATATTGCAGGTTCTTTTATTTGATCCGGCCAATGTACAATAAAAGGAATACAGGTACCTGCTTCGTAAGCACTGTATTTCCCTCCCTTTTCATGAAAAATGCCCCAAGGTTCATGATCTCCCAATAGCTCTACAGCCTGATCTTTATAGCCATCATCTACTACAGGACCATTATCGCTTGTAAGAATTATCAATGTATTTTCCAAAAGGCCATTTTCCTCTAAAGCTTTCATTATTTCTCCTACCGTCCAATCGAAAGAAAGGATAGCATCCCCCCGGGGACCCATACCGCTTTTTCCAACAAATCGTTGATGAGGAGCACGGGGAACATGTATGTCATTGGTTCCCAGATAAAGGAAGAAAGGATTGTCTTTGCTCTTTTCAATAAAATTAATTGCTTTTGCAACAATGCTATCAGCAATATTTTCGTCTTTCCATAAAGCTGTACCACCACCTTTCATATATCCGATACGACCTATACCATTTACAATCGCCTGATTATGTCCATGACTGGATTCCATCTTTAATAATTCCGGGTGAGTACTTCCTAAAGGTTCACCTTCGAAAGCAGTGGAATAGCTAACAAATACAGGAGAAGTTGCATCCGGGTTAGCGATACGTTGATCTTCCATAAAGACACAGGGAACTCTATCCGCCGTAGCCGCCATAATGTAAGAATAATCAAATCCTAATTCGAAAGGACCCGGTGAAACCACAGAATTCCAGTCTTGTTCACCGGTTGTTTCTCCTAATCCCAAATGCCATTTTCCTACAACCCCTGTTGTATACCCTGCTTCTTTAAATACTTTCGCCACAGTCGGTTGATCCGGCTTAATGATAGAGGCTGCATTCCCTGCCGCTACTCCCGTATCGGTCCGACGAAAAGCATACTGACCCGTTAAGAGTGAATACCGGGAAGGGGTACTGGTAGCTGCTACAGCATGAGCATTCATAAAGGTTATTCCGTTGTCTGCCAGCTGGTCCACGTTTGGAGTGGAAACCCGATGAGCTCCATAGGCACTGAAATCTCCATAGCCTACATCATCGGCTAAAATAAAAACTACATTCGGCCGGAGAGGCTCACTCGCGTAACAATTTCCCGCTACAGTTAAAGCGGCAATTCCACAAAAAGGAACTTGAAGTGCATTAAAAAGTGTTTTTCTCATGATAAAAATTAATTAAAGTAAGCGCAATTTTAGTATATCTAATTGAAGATATGGCTTTTAACATAAAAAGATTGATTCATAAAATTAGATAAAAAAAATCAAACAGAGATCAATTAACAATATTTAAC
>JAJBTS010000311.1 GCA_020860885.1 Bacteroidales bacterium | reverse complement strand
GATTTCAAAACTAAGTTTAATTCAAACACTCCTTTTATTTCATGCAAACAATGGTTCCATTCAAAATCTTTTCAGGTAGCAGTTCCCGTTATCTGGCAGAAAAAATCTGTAACAGTTTAGGTTGCGAACTTGGCCAAATGAATATTGAACATTTTGCCGATGGTGAATTTTCTATTTCCTATGAAGAGTCCATCCGGGGAAGACATGTTTTTCTTATTCAGTCTACCTTCCCTAATTCTGACAATCTGATGGAATTATTATTAATGATCGATGCTGCAAAAAGAGCTTCTGCAAAATCCATCATCGCCGTGATTCCTTATTTCGGTTGGGCCCGTCAGGACAGAAAAGATAAACCTCGTGTAGCTATAGGAGCTAAACTGGTAGCCGATCTGTTAAGTGTTGCAGGAATCAACCGTCTTATCACGATGGACCTCCATGCAGATCAAATCCAGGGATTCTTTAATGTTCCCGTAGACCACCTGTACGGCTCTACGATATTTATAGAAGAGATGAAAACCTGGGGATTGGAAAATGCAGTTATTGCCACTCCCGATGTAGGCGGAACAAAAAGGGCTAATGCTTATGCCAAACATCTGAACACACCTATGGTCATTTGTTACAAACTGCGTGAAAAAGCCAATGAGGTTTCGGAAATGAAAATCATCGGAGAAGTGAAAGGAAAAGATGTTATCTTAGTAGATGATATCGTAGATACCGCAGGCACGATCACCAAGGCTGCGGATTTGATGCTATCACAAGGTGCTAACTCGGTTCGCGCTATAGCATCTCATGCCGTAATGTCGGATCCGGCATCCACCCGCGTAGATCAATCCGCTTTGGAAGAAATTGTTTTCACAGATAGTATTCCTTATTCCAAAAAAAGCGAAAAAGTGAAAATAATATCCGTTGCAGAGATGTTTGCAGAATCCATTATGAGAGTTTGTAACAACGAATCTATTAGTTCTTTATATTTAATATAATATTTAATATAATACTACATATCAATAAATAGGGTTGTTCATAGTTTTGAACAACCCTATTTTTATGCTCTTTCCTCTACATTTAACAGTTACCAGTAATCAGTCTCCAGTTAATAATAAACCAGATATTACTTTCCAAGAGATATACGTATTGTTACCCCTTCGGAGTACTCTTCCCGGTGTCTCGTCAGTACTCTTCGATACCCTTTGGTGATAAGTATTACCACCCCCTGGTTATACTCTTTGCTACCTCCTCGCTATGCTCTTCACTACCTCCCGTTAATACTCTTCGCGACGAGGCGTTAATACTCTTCGCTAACCCACCGAGATACTCTTCGCAAATAGGGGTCAATACTCTTCGCAACGGGGGATAGATACTCTCCGCAAACAGATGCTAATACTATCACTGGTGACTGGTGACTGTTTACTGTTTACTGATAGAATTTATCTTGCAAAAATGCTATTGTCTTTATTGATTAAACGTTCAATCCATTTGATGAATTCAATAATAGGAATAGGAGCAATAGATAAAATAGCCACCCACATCCACTGCATATTGGATAAATCATTAATATGGAAAAGATCGTGCAGGAAAGGAATTTCCAATACCATCAGCATTAAGCCGACAGAGATGGCAATAGCTCCCAATAAATATTTATTACTTAAGAAATTAGAAAATGCGGATCGGACATTGGAACGGATATTAAAAACATGAATCAATTGAGAGAATGCCAATACAGAGAAACACATAGCCCGGGCAACTTCGATAGCATCTTCTTGCACCAGAGTAGTATTCAATCCGATCTGAAAAGCGATTAAAGCCAAACTTCCGATCATAATACCCTGAAATAACAACAAAATAGAAAAACGCTTATTCAATATCGGTTTTTTTGAATCTATGGGTTTTCTTTTCATCACATCCGCATTGGCAGGATCGACACTCAACGCCAATGCCGGCAAGCTATCTGTTACCAGGTTAATCCATAAAATATGAATAGGCAAAAGAGGTGTCGCCCAATTAGCCACTACCGCCACAAATAAAACAACGATCTCACCAATATTACAGGAAAGAAGAAATTCGACCGCTTTAATGATATTGTCATAAATACGTCTGCCCTCTTCTACGGAAGAAACAATAGTAGAGAAATTATCGTCGGTAAGAACAATATCCGCAGCCTCTTTCGACACATCCGTTCCGGTAATACCCATAGCCACTCCGATATCTGCCAATTTCAAAGCCGGAGCATCGTTAACCCCATCCCCGGTCATTGCCACAATTGCACCTTTTGCCTGTAAAGCTTTTACTATACGCATTTTATTTTCCGGAGAAGTACGAGCATACACAGAGATCTGATTCACCTTTTCTTTAAGTTCCTCGTCGGACATTTTCTCCAGGTCCGCACCTGTAATAGCCAAATCCTTTTCCTGCAATATATTCAATTCCTTAGCAATGGCTTTTGCGGTTATAAGATGATCACCGGTAATCATAACAGGTCTGATACCGGCATCGCGACATTTAAGCACCGCATCTTTCACTTCAGGACGCGGAGGATCGATCATACCCAGCATACCGACAAAGATCAAATCTTTTTCCAGTGTTTCCGAGGTTACTTTATGGGGTAAATTATCAATCCTTTTGTATGCCATAGCCAGAACACGTAAAGCATTCTCAGCTAATTTTACATTTTCATTTTTTATAAATTTTACCTGTTCCTCTGTGATAGGAACAACCTTTCCGTTTATTTGAACCGATGTACAACAATTCAGTAACTCATCCAAACCACCTTTCGTATAAACATGTAATTGAGAATCCCCTTTATCATGAACCGTAGTCATTAATTTACGCTCCGAATCGAAAGGTATTTCTGCTATCCTTTTGAATACTTTTTCCTGAGCGTTCTTATTGAAATCGAATTTTAATCCCAGATCCACCAACGCTGTTTCAGTCGGATCCCCAGTCGTAGTATAATTGGTACCTTCTTCGGTTAACTTAGCATCATTCGCTAATACTGCGATCTCTATTAATTGCCTGCTGTCTTCAGAAACAGACGAACTTGAATTCATTTCATTTACATCCGCTACCGTATCATCTGTAAAAACTTTGGTCACAGTCATTTTATTCTGCGTCAGAGTTCCTGTTTTATCCGAACAAATAACATTCGTACTTCCGAGCGTTTCCACAGAGGGAAGCGTACGCACAATAGCATGTTTTTTCGCCAAACGCTGAACACCTACTGCCAATACGATGGTAGAAACAGCCGGTAAACCTTCGGGTATAGCCGCAACTGCCAGACTCACAGCCACCATAAACATGGAGAGCAGATCATTACCGTAGAATACCCCAACAGCAAAAATTATAGCGCATATAATCAAAGCCGCTATTCCCAGGTGTTTCCCTAATTTATCGAGTTTTTGCTGGAGAGGCGTCTGATGATTCGGAACCGATTGAATCATAGAAGCTATTTTTCCCACTTCAGTATCCATCCCGGTCCGTATAACTATACCTTTACCTCTTCCGTATACTACGTTCGTAGAAGAGAAGCCTATATTATCGCGATCCCCTAAAGGAACATTTTCGCGTTGAATTACTGCCGTTTCTTTTTCGGAAGGCACCGATTCTCCGGTCAAAGCCGCTTCCTGCACTTTCAGGTTAACAGCTTCCGTAAGACGCAGATCGGCCGGGATAGCATCGCCTGTGTCTAAAAGCACCACATCCCCGGGAACGAGATTTCGGGATTCTATTGTTAATACTTTCCCATCCCGGATCACTTTACATTGCGGAGCAGACATTTTCTCCAGCGCCTCTAAAGATTTTTCAGCTTTTTCTTCCTGTACGAGTCCTATGATAGCATTTACAAATACAATGACCAGTATGATGATAGCATCCGTAAACCCTTCACCGTGTAAATAACCCGTGACGCCTGAAATAACCGCAGCAATCAAAAGAACAATGATCATGAAACTTTTAAACTGCTCCAGAAATTTCACCCATATACTTTTGGATTTCTTTTTAGCGAACTCATTGTATCCGGATTTCTCCAAACGAGTTGCGGCTTCATTTTTCGTGAGCCCCTGGGTAATAGAAGTATTAAGATCATTAGCTACTTCTTCTACAGACTGGTTATAGTAATAT
>JAJBTS010000154.1 GCA_020860885.1 Bacteroidales bacterium | reverse complement strand
AATAATATTATGACACTTAAAACATTTACTTTTCCTCATAATTATAGTTTTTTTTATTATTTTTGTATGCGAAAATTTATCACAAATTAAACACTCTAAACCGAATGAGTTATTCTTTCTTTGATTTCCTGAAACTGGTGGGGTCTTTGGGAATGTTCCTTTACGGAATGAAAATCATGAGTGAAGGGCTACAGAAAGTTGCAGGAGATAAGCTTCGCAATATTCTTTCCGCAATGACCACCAACCGGGTTACCGGAGTTCTCACCGGAGTTTTAATCACCGCACTCATCCAATCATCCTCTGCAACTACCGTAATGGTAGTCAGTTTTGTAAATGCCGGTCTACTTTCTCTTGCCCAATCCATCAGTGTTATCATGGGAGCCAACGTTGGAACCACTGTCACTGCATGGATTATTTCTATTTTAGGCTTTAAGTTCGACATTAGTGTCTTGTCTTTACCGTTGATCGGCCTTTCTTTACCGCTTATTTTCTCCTCCAAAAGTAAGAGAAAATCATGGGGGGAGTTTATAATCGGATTCGCACTCCTTTTTATGGGGCTCGATTTCTTAAAAGGCAGCGTTCCTGACCTGCAAAGCAATCCTGAGATGCTGGCTTTTCTACGCCAATATACCGATATGGGATTTGGGTCCATCTTACTGTTCTTACTAATCGGAAGTATATTAACAGTCATTGTCCAGTCGTCCAGTGCAACCGTTGCTATCACTTTAATTATGTGTAGCCAGGGATGGATTTCTTTTGAAATTGCATGTGCTATGGTATTGGGCGAGAATATCGGAACCACCGTAACCGCTAACTTAGCCGCATTGTCAGCAAATGTTTCTGCACGCCGAGCTGCTCTGGCCCATCTGATGTTTAATATATTCGGTGTTATCTGGGTATTATGCCTGTTTTATCCATTCACGAATCTGGTAGGAAACATCGTTAATAAAATAGGCCCGGGTGATCCGTATGCTTTGACCACTTTTCTGAATAATCTGGAACTAACCGATCCCGAAACATTCAAAGCAGTCACTTCCGGAACAACAAACCTGACAACAGCACAAGCTGCGGTGAAAACACAGATGTTATCTTTACAAACATCGGTTTCGTACGGCCTTTCCCTTTTCCATACAATGTTCAATATAACGAATGTATTACTCATGATCTGGTTTGTAAAATTGTATGTAGTTATTTGTACCAAATTAATCCCGAACAAAGATTCGGATGAGGAATTCCAGTTGAAATACATCACTTCTTCTATGCTTTCCACGGCTGAGCTTTCTATTGTTGAAGCCAAAAGTGAATTGGTAGCTTTTGCCGAACGCACAGACAAGATGTATCACTTCGTAAAAGAACTCCGGGACATAAAAAATGAAAATGATTTTATCAAACTTTACGGAAGAATAGAGAAATACGAAAATATAGCAGACCGTGTAGAGATAGAAATTGCAAACTATCTGAATAAAGTATCTGAGGGCCGTTTAAGTTCGGACAGTAAAGAAGAGATCCGTGATATTTTGCGTGCCAATACAGAGATTGAAAGTGTAGCGGATTCATTATGTAATCTGGCCAGAATTCTTAAAAGGCGGAACGAAGCAAAATCTACTTTCCCGGAAGAATTAAACCAGAATATAGATACAATGCTGGCTCTTGCTCACAAAGCCCTTCTTCATATGATTGAAGTGATTAAAATGAATGATCCTAAAGAAGACGATGCTCTGCCTACCTATAATATGGAGAATGAGATCAACCTTTTGCGTAATCAATTAAAAATGCGCAATATAGAAGATGTAAACGCTCACAAATACGATTATGAAGTGGGAGTATTCTATATGGATTATATCACCGAATGTGAGAGACTGGGCGACTTTATTGTCAATGTTGTGGAAGCATTTTGTAATCAAGGTGCTAAAATCAAAATAAAATAAATCAAACATCCTTATAAACTTTATAAAAAATCCAATGATTTTATTTTTCAAAACGCTTACCAATTCTATTCTTGCAGTAGAAACGATTCAGAAACTGAGTGAAGCAGATATCAATAAGTTGATTTGGCTTTTCAGTGATGCAGAACCCGTCGGTCAGAAAGAGATTGATGCAGTTCTTGTCGGACCTCGCCGTGAGATGGTCACTCCCTGGAGTACGAATGCTGTTGAGATTACCCAAATCATGGGTATCGAAGGCATTACCCGAATAGAAGAGTTCTTAATTGTTCCGGATAAAAATGCGTCCTTCGATCCTATGCTGCAACGCATCTATGAAGGAATAGGGCAAGATGTTTTTACAATTGATAAGCAACCGGATCCTATCCGGGATGTAGAGAATATTGCCGAATTTAATGAAAAGGAAGGACTTGCCTTATCGCAGGAAGAAATTGACTATCTGAATGAAGTAAGTGAAAAACTAAAACGGAAACTTACGGATAGTGAAGTTTTCGGATTTTCACAGGTTAACTCGGAACACTGCCGTCATAAAATATTCAACGGAATATTTGTTATTGATGGAGTAGAACAGGAATCCACTTTATTCCAACTCATCAAAAAGACATCCAAAGTAAATCCGAACCAATTGGTTTCCGCATACAAAGACAATGTTGCTTTTAACCAGGGCCCCGTTGTGGAGCAATTTGCTCCGGTGAGCGGAGATAAACCCGATTTCTTTGAAACCAAAGAGATTGAAACAGTTATCTCCCTTAAAGCAGAGACACATAATTTCCCGACTACAGTAGAGCCCTTTAATGGTGCCTCTACCGGTACCGGAGGAGAAATACGGGATCGCCTCGGAGGAGGTAAAGCATCTTTACCTATTGCAGGAACCGCCGTATATATGACGGCTTATCCCCGCACAGAATACGGCCGTAGCTGGGAAGACGCTATGCCTCCCAGAAAATGGTTGTATCAGACTCCGGAACAGATACTGATCAAAGCTTCAAACGGCGCTTCTGACTTTGGAAATAAGTTTGGTCAGCCTCTTATCTGCGGATCTGTCCTTACCTTTGAACATGCAGAAAACAATAAGCAATTCGCTTACGACAAAGTAATTATGTTAGCCGGAGGAGTAGGTTATGCAAAAAAAGAAGATGCTCTGAAAGGCACTGTGGAAGCCGGCGAAAAAGTAGTTATACTGGGTGGCGACAACTATCGGATTGGTATGGGTGGAGGCGCAGTATCTTCTGTCGATACAGGAGAATATGCCAGCGGCATTGAATTAAATGCCGTTCAGCGGGCCAATCCTGAAATGCAAAAAAGAGCGGCCAATGTAATACGTACTTTATCGGAATCGAACGATAATCCTATTGTTTCTATACACGACCACGGTGCGGGAGGCCACTTAAACTGCCTCTCCGAACTCGTAGAAACTACAGGAGGGAAAATCAATATGTGCAATCTACCCGTAGGAGACCCTACCCTTTCGGCCAAAGAAATTATCGGAAATGAAAGTCAGGAAAGAATGGGGATGGTATTGAAAGAAGAGGATATAGAAAGAGTTCATACAATTGCCCAACGCGAACGCTCTCCTATGTATGTAGTAGGTGAAACTACCGGAGATATGCAGTTTGTATTCGAACAAAACGACGGACAAAAGCCTTTGAATATGCAATTGTGCGATTTCTTCGGAAAACCTCCCCGTACAATAATGAAAGACTCTTCTCTAAAAGAAGAATATAAAGCTCCGGAATACAACATAAAGAACCTTCATGAATATCTGGAGGATGTTTTACAATTGGAAGCTATAGCTTGTAAAGACTGGCTCACAAACAAAGTAGACCGCTCGGTTACCGGAAAAGTTGCCCGTCAACAATGCCAGGGTGAAATTCAATTGCCTTTAAGCGATTTAGGTGCTGTAGCGCTTGATTACAGAGGAAAAGCCGGGATTGCCACTTCCA
The DNA here is from genome assembly GCA_020860885.1 of Bacteroidales bacterium. Taxonomy (GTDB): domain Bacteria; phylum Bacteroidota; class Bacteroidia; order Bacteroidales; family Azobacteroidaceae; genus Azobacteroides. Next base: position 17,539 of record JAJBTS010000154.1, on the reverse strand, counting down.
TCGGACACGCTCCGCAGGTTGCACTGGTAGATTCCGAAGCCGGATCCGTAATGGCTATTGCCGAATCGCTGACAAACATCGTTTTTGCTCCTCTGAAAGAAAAATTACAGAGCGTTTCTTTAAGCGCCAACTGGATGTGGCCCAGCAAAAATGCAGGTGAAGATGCCCGTCTGTATAAAGCAGTAGAAGCTTGTTCTGCTTTCGCATGCGACCTGGGTATCAATATACCTACCGGAAAAGACTCGTTGTCTATGACGCAGAAATACGGACAGGACAAAGTTTATTCTCCGGGCACTGTTATTATCTCTGCCGCAGGTGAAGTTTCTGATATTAGAAAAATTGTTTCCCCCGTACTGGTAAATAAATACAATTCTGCCCTGTATTATATTGACTTCTCTTCCGATGCACTGAAATTGGGAGGATCTGCTTTTGCTCAATCACTGAATGCCGTGGGTAATGAAGTTCCTACCGTAAAAAATACGGAATATTTCAAACAGGCGTTCAATGCCGTTCAGGATCTGATTGAACAAGGTCTCCTGTTAGCCGGTCATGATATTTCTGCCGGAGGTATGATCACTGCCTTATTGGAAATGTGCTTTGCCAATGTAGAAGGAGGATTAGAAGTGAACTTAGATGCTGTCGAAGAAACGGACCTGATAAAAATCCTGTTCAGTGAAAATCCCGGAATTATCATTCAAACGGATAACAAAAAAGAATTTGAAAGTTATTTGAATGATAAAGGCATCCGCTTCGCTCAGATTGCAAGTCTTTCCAAAGAACGTCATATATTGGTATCCAAAGAAGGCATCCAATACCATTTTGGCATCGATCATTTACGGGATGTATGGTACACTTCCTCTTATCTGTTAGACAGAAAACAATCGGGTGATGTACTGGCTAAAGAAAGGTTCGAAAACTACAAGCAACAACCTCTTCTTTATAAATTCAATAAGTCTTTTACAGGTACTCTTGCCCAATACGGACTTACCGCCGACAGGAAGAGTAAATCGGGTATAAAAGCAGCTATTATCCGAGAAAAAGGCACCAACGGTGAACGGGAAATGGCTTACGCTTTATTCCTTGCCGGATTCGACGTTAAAGATGTTCACATGACGGATCTAGCCTCCGGGCGGGAAACCCTGGAAGATATAAATATGATCGTTTTCTGCGGCGGGTTCTCTAACTCCGATGTTCTTGGGTCTGCTAAAGGATGGGCCGGCGCTTTCAAATACAACGAAAAATCCAAACAAGCCCTGGCCAATTTCTATGCACGGCCCGACACTTTAAGCTTGGGGGTATGCAACGGTTGTCAGTTAATGGTTGAACTAAACCTGATCAATCCTACTCACAAAGAAAGATCCATTATGTTACATAACGATTCCCATAAATTCGAATCTGAATTTGTTTCGGTAAAAATTCCTGAAAATAAATCGGTTATGTTTAACTCTCTTGCAGGAAACAAGATCGGGATCTGGGTTGCTCACGGTGAAGGCCGTTTCCATCTTCCTTTAGAAGAAAAGGAATACCATATTGTTGCTAAATACATTTACGATGGGTATCCGGGTAATCCTAACGGTTCGGATTATTCCACAGCCGCTATCTGTTCGGACGACGGCCGCCATCTGGCTATTATGCCACATTTGGAGAGGTCTCTTTTCCCCTGGCAATGCGGACACTATCCTTTAAACCGCAAAAAAGATGAAGTGAGCCCGTGGATAGAAGCTTTCGTAAACGCCAGAAAATGGATACAAAAACAATTAAACAGTGAACAGTAATTCAGTTAACAGTTAACAGTCAACAGTAGAAAAGAAGTTATCAAAAATTCAATTTTATCTTTTCTCTGAAAAAACTGTCCTTCCCGGGAGAACTTCCAAACAGTCAAGTTGAGTTCCTTTGGGAGGACAGTTTTTCAATAGTGTTTAAGAATCATTCAAACGTATTTCCCTGACTTATATCTCCGGTTGTATAACCTTTATAAAACCAATCGTGTCTTTGTTGCGACGTACCGTGAGTAAAGGAATCCGGAACACTATAGCCCTGAGATTGCTCCTGAATACGATCGTCCCCGATAGCCGAAGCGGCGTTCAAAGCTTCATCGATATCTCCCGGATCTAAAGTATTAAACATACTCTGCGTATGATTTGCCCATACTCCCGCATAAAAGTCAGCCTGTAGTTCCAGGCGGACCGACAAATCATTGGCTGCTCGCTGGCCGGAACGGGCCATTTGCGCATTTACCTGATCGATCGTTCCTAATAATTTTTGCACATGATGTCCTACTTCGTGAGCTATAACATAAGCATAAGCAAAGTCGCCTCCGGCACGAAAGCGTGTCGCCATCTCATTGAAAAAGGAAAGATCCACATATATTTTCTCATCCAACTGGCAATAAAAAGGGCCGGTAGCACTTTGAGCAGTGCCGCAGGCCGATTGTGTAAATCCTGAAAAAAGGACTAAGGAAGGTTTGCGGTATTGCAGACCTCTAGACTCAAAGATGGAAGTCCATACGTCTTCCGTATCCGCTAAAACGACGGAAACGAACCGGGCCAAAGAATCTTCCGTAGCTGAAGGAACATACGACTGTGTATACGACTGATCAACGGAAGGATCGCCTTCCAGCTCTCCAATCAGTTGAAGAGGATTACCTCCTAACGCCCAGTAAATTATTGCCAGAATGAGAACTCCGATAGTACTTCCGCAACCTACGCGGGTACCTCTCCCCGTAAAGCTTCCACCCTGACTTCTGCGGTCTTCCACATTCGAGCTACCTCGTCTTCCCTGCCATTGCATAATAACATTTCTTTTATTACCAATAAAACAGAAAAAACAAAAGAATGTTTAAGAGAAATAGTAAACATTTTAGAGAAGAAATACAAAAAAAAGTAATCTTAATAGAATCAGATAATTAGGTACGTATCCATACCCAGGCATTTTTCACAACCGCTTGCACAAATTATTCAACCAACGGAAGTTTGTTTAATTTTCATACTCTTCTTTTCAGAGATATAAAGTCCTGTCAGTATCAGGAATGCTCCTGTTATGGCTGTGTAACTCATTCTCTCATCAAGAATTAATACTGAGGTAACAAGTGTTATTACAGGCATAATGAAAATATAATTCGATGCCCTGACAGCTCCGAGTTCCTTGATGGTACTGCTCCATACAAAATAGCAAAAAAGGGAAGCTCCTAATCCGAGGAACAACATATTCCCCCATACTACAGGTTGAAAGAATAAGGAAATATCTGTCGTCAACGGTTTCCAAAGAAATGCTGGAAGGATAGTTATAATACCATAAAACAAAACTTTCCGAGTAATAAAAAGAGAAGAATACCGGCCACTAAAATGCCTTAATAATAAAGTGTACAGCGACCAGCTTACAGCCGCTATAAATGCAATCAGTTCGCCTATGACTGTAATATCAACCTTAAAATTTCCATTATATACTACCAATACTACTCCTGCAAAAGCCAATAGGGAACCCATCAGTAGATTTTTACTCATTTTTTCCTTCTTTGAGAAGATATGAATCAGCAAGGCAGTAATAAGGGGATTGATACAAACTATCAATGCTACGTTAGAAGCAAGAGTAATATCCAATGCCAGATTTTCTGTAAAATAATACAACGAACCACCGAAGACGCCCACCAGCACAAACATTAATTCATCTTTCAGGCTTTTCGCAAACAGAGATGTTTTGTATGAAAAGATCAGGATTCCTATATATCCGAGTAGAAACCTGTAAAATAAAATGCTGGCGGGATTAAAACCATTATTCAACAATACTTTTGTCGACACGAAGGTAGTTCCCCAAATGAATATAACCAGCAGCGCGGCCGAATGAATAAGAATGTCTTTTGATTTCATCATCGTGTCTGAGTGTAGATCGAAGATGCAAAGATCGGCATTCGGCGATACATACGCAATGGACAAAGAAGAAGAATAATGCTAAATTCAGGAAATCAAGAGCGAATTTGTTCCTGACATATGGAATGAAACTATCTCTATAACTCAAGTGTTACATCCTATAATCGTATTATGAATAGAATAAAAAAGGAGAAGTTCACAAGTTTCATGAAATTAATCTAAAAAAACATGATAAATAAATTTATAAATTTACTGAAAGTTGAGACAAAAGATCCTGGTAAATTTGACGAAGCAATCCGTTCGGATATTGGATTCAAAGGAAGAAAACTCTGGATATTAATCTTTGCCGTAATCATAGCCTCCATCGGTTTAAATATTAATACCCAATCCATTATTATTGGTGCTATGCTTATTTCTCCTATTATGGGGCCGATTAATGGTTTGGGTTATGGATTGGCCATTTCCGACAAGAAGTTAATCTGCGATTCGGTAAAGAATTTTATATTGGCAATTGTAGTTACTTTGGTCGTTTCTTCGCTTTACTTCCTGTTGTCAACCGAAAAAGAAGCCACCTCTGAAATTATGAACCGGACAAATCCTTCGTTTTTCCATATACTTATCGGAATATCCGGAGGAATTGTGGGCATTCTTGCCAAAAGCCGGAAAGAGGATAATAACGTAGTGCCGGGTGTAGCCATAGCTACAGCTTTACTGCCCCCTGTGTTCGACAGGTTACGGGATAGTAAACGGTCACTTCCGGATAGCATACGATTCCTTACTTATGTTCGCGCTTTATGTTGCATGTATGGTGATTGCCAGTACCGTTACAACCCGATTAATCGGATTGCATAAATCTCAACCTGAAAACCAAACATAAGGTAATCTTGTTTAAATTATATAATACCAATAAAAAAATAAACTTATGGACAATGCAGAAAAGAGAGTAAGAGAAACAATCGAGAATATGCCCGATAAAGATCTTTATAGCATCGGCGATGTACAGACAGCCAGTGAGGAAGCTAGGGAAAAAGCTTACAGACTGCAAAAGGAGGCTAAGGAAAATGAGAGTGAAGATGAGAAGGAGGAGGGAATTTAGAGGAAAAGGGTTCTTTTGGGATAACCTTTTTTAATTCCCGAATCAGGGCTTCTTAAATTTAAGGAAATAATTCTCAAAGTATTTCTTAGAGAAATGGGCGACTAAAAGAGTACCTACCGTAACCGATAGATAATAAATAATATTCTGCAACCAGGAATCTATTGGAATCGGATTATTTTTCAGTTATAAAATAACAGCCGATATTACGGTCGTGTGGTACATATAAATACCGTACGATATTTCTCCAAAGTAAGATAAAGCTTTATTTTCCAGCTTAATAATGCTGTTTCCTGCCAGAGAAACTCCTACGATAAGGTACAGGAAGATAAAGTAAAGCAACAAGGGAGATAATACAGGAGTATGAAACAAAACCTTCCAAACCGGATTATCAATATTCATATTAAACAAAATGAAAATCAACAGTAACAAATAAACAACCGCCTGTACGCTTTTCTTATAGAACGGTAAAAGACCTATTTCTTTTTTTTGTATGAAAGACAAAGTAAGCTCCTAATCCTCCTACCGCCATAGCTTCGAAACAATGTATACTTACCAGTGTATCGTACAATGCCGAAGTTTGTATAAAAAAAGGAACCATCAGCAAGATGCTCTTTATTGCTATAACCGATAGCAGAAGGGCTAAAATATTTTTCTTTATATATTTAAACAGTGGCGCCCACATCAAATAAAATAACTCCTCTACCCCTATAGACCACAAAGGTTCCAGGAGATGATGCCCATAATAAAACGTAACAAGTCCGGGTAAGAAAAAAACATAGAAATACCATACCTGCCCTAAAGTGTAAGGAATTTCATAATCGATATGAAAAGAATTTATGAAGAACGGAATAATTACCGTTCCGAGTAAAACCAGAAGATAATAAAGAGGCCAGATACGTAATATCCGCTTCATGTAAAAATTCCGTACCCGAACCGTATGTGTTTTCCTTTTCTCTTTTAAAAGTAAATAAGTGATCAGGAAACCACTTAGAACGAAAAAAAGGCTACGGCATACGTTCCGTTATGAAACAGACTTATAGAGGGCAACGCTGCTAATCCGTTTTTTATTTTCATGCCTTCCGCATGATGTATCAAGACTAAAAAAGCAGCAAAAAATCGAAGAGTATTAAGCCCCTTGAAATAAGTTATATTTTTATACAAGTCTGTAGGGTTATTCATCTTTCCATATTCCTCAAAGAAATCCTTTAGAGATCACTCTCCCGGACATCGTACAATTCCTGAAGCTTCGTAAGTTCGTCTTTCATTGTTTTTATCAGTTCCTCATTTCCGGGTTCATCGTAGATATTATGCATTTCCTGAGGATCGGTTTTTAAATCGTAAAGCTCCCAGGTATCTATATCGTTGTAAAAATGAATCAGTTTGTAACGATCGTTCCTGACCCCATAATGACGTTTTACGGAATGAGCTCCCGGATATTCGTAATAATGATAGTAAAGAGAATTTCTCCAATCGTCGACTTTCTGTCCTTTCAATATAGGAAGCATTGACTTTCCCTGGATATCGTCCGGAATTTCCACTCCTGCCAGTTCGAGGAAAGTAGGGGCATAATCAATATTCTGAACCATGTAATACTTCTCATCGTCTTCGGATACCATCGCCTTTCCGGATTCACTCGGAATATGAACCAGGAGAGGAGTACGAAGCGATTCTTCATACATGAATCTTTTATCGAACCATCCGTGTTCTCCCATATAGAAACCCTGATCGGAAGTATAAATAACCAGCGTATTTTCCCACAGTCCGTTTTCCTGTAAATAATCAATCACACGGCCTACATTCCTGTCAACGGAAGCTATCACACTCAGATAGTCCCGCATATAACGTTGGTATTTCCAGACGGTGAGTTCTTCACCTTCCAATTGCCGGGTTTTGAAATCGGCAATGATAGGATCGTAATAACGATCCCAGGCCGCTTTCTGGTCTTCATCCATCCGGCCGGGTTTTCCGGTTGTCTGATACATATCGCGGCCTACATTATCGTATCCCCGGACAGTGGAAATTTCCTTTTCTTTATCCGCCATCTTCAGGTCATACAATACGTTCATATCCTTTTCGATGCTCATTTCCTGCTGTTGTGCAGCGATACGGCCTTTATATGTATCAAAGAAATTATCCGGCAAAGGCAGATTCGTAGCATCGAAACGGCCTAAATCGAGCGTATCGGGCATCCATGTCCGGTGAGGAGCTTTGTGATGCAACAAAAGGCAGAAAGGCTTGTCCGCATCGCGCTCCTTACTCAACCAGTCGAGAGCAATATCGGTAGTGATATTCGTTACATACCCTTTCATATTCTTTTTCTCCCCGTTATCGATAAATACAGGATTATAATATTCCCCCTGCCCGGGAAGAATATTCCAGTAGTCGAAACCGGTAGGATCGGAATGGAGATGCCATTTACCCACGATTGCCGTTTGGTATCCTGCTTTCTGAAGAAGCTTGGGAAAGGTCTGCTGGCTACCATCGAAAGCTCCGTCGTTGTCTTTGAATCCGTTTTTATGGCTGTGTTTCCCAGTTAGCATACATGCCCTGCTGGGGCCGCTGATCGAATTGGCCACAAAACTATTGGTAAACCGTACCCCATCGCGGGCGATCCGGTCAATATTAGGTGTTTCTATAAATCTTTTATCGTAAGCGCTGATGGTCTGATACGAATGATCATCGCTCATAATATAGAGGATATTCATAGGTTTCTTCTCTGCTCTTTTTTGTGCAGATAAATACGCCGCCGGCATTAAAGCTAAAATACTGGCGATTCCTCCGGTCAGGAGCGATTGAGATCTGTTTTTCATGATAATTCATTTATTATAATTAGAAGAAACAAGCAATTGACAGGTTAAAATTCTGATTCCTGACAGAAGGTATTTTCGTTTCCGGAGTCGGAGAAGATTTCAACAGTTTATTGAGACCGAAATCGGCTCCCAGGGTTATTTGAAGATTCTCCCATTGTATTCCGCCCATAGCAGCAGCACCTATATCAAATCTCTTGAAAACAACTCCAAAAAGATCATCTGTTGAACTAACACCATAAGCCAGATAAGGTCCTACTCCGAATAAAAGATCCAGGTTGTGACCCACATTGTATTTATACCCCCAATAAACCGGTAATTTCAGATAATTGAGAGACAAACTCGTCGAATGATTTATATCCGGATAACTATCTTTTCTTCCCTGCCGGCTAAATAATAATTCGGCCTGCAGAAAAAATTCCCTGTCAAAATCGTATCTAAAAATAGCGCCTATATGATAAGCAGTCGTATATTCCGTTTTACATCTTAAATCATTGCCTTCCGGATCCGTTACAACCCACTCGTCGTAACCAGTCAGGGTAGCCAGGTTCAATCCTCCTTTCAAACCGATATTTATCTTTTGAGCTTTCATCGGACAAAAGAGAGGAAGCAGAAAGAAAGAAAAAGCTACTATTAAAACCGTTCTGACAAATCCCGTCATATTTAATCCATTTCAAACAAATAAGCAACGGACAATTTCAGATTCTGGTTTCTTACCGCAGAAAACCTATAATTTCTATTAACAACTACATCAGGAATAGATTCAATAGAACCAGACCCGCCTTCATCCGAACGATAAGGCATGATATCCCTTTCCTTGCGAATATCTTTAAGTCCCCAATCAAAGGCTACTGCAATCTGAAGACTATTTATCTGGACTCCAGCCATAAAGGTCAATCCGATATCGAAACGTTTATGATACTCGAAAAAATCATATCGTCCATCCAATCCGTAAGCAAAATAAGGTCCTATTCCTCCAATCAGGAAAAGCTCATCCCCGGTCCTGTATTTGTATCCGCCATAGATAGGAATTTGTAAATAGTCCAGATGAACCGTAGTCTTCTCGCCTAAGCCCTTAATTTTCGTACCCTGCCGGGAATAGAAGATTTCCGGCTGGATGAAAAAAGAATCGTAAAACTGGTATTGCAACATTCCTCCAATATGAAAAGAAGGAATAAAATCCGTTTCCTGATTTCCGATCGGCATACCACTCGCGTCTGCAAAAACCAGGTCATCATAACCGGTAAATGACGAAACATTTAATCCTCCCTTAACACCCAGGTAAAGTTGGGCATTTACACTTATCGAAGAGAAAATAAGCAGTAAAACAACAACAGCGCTAATTCTTTTTTCCATATTTATTTAATATTTTAAGACCAACCTACCCAGTCAGTCTAAGTCAACAATTTCCAGATACATTTGAGATTCTTCGTCCCATTCGAATTCCGCACCTACAGGAGCTGCAAGAATCAAATCCAGAGATGGATTGATGGAGAGCATTTCTTCCGGATAGACAGCTTCTTTGTATACGGGATTATCCAGATATTCTTCATCTTCGTCTCCATACAGGAAACGCCACCCACTGTCTATTTTAGTTTCAGGTTCTTCGCGGTAACAATAACCGATACAATCGGCTTCAATGGCTCTACGGGATACGTAGGCATATTTTTTCACTTCTTTTTCTTCCCACGGTCGCCCCTCGGGAACATCATCTTTACTGTGTTCGTCCATGATTAAATTTTTTAAGTTATCTATATAAATGACAAGTTTTAGATTCTAAATTAAAAGCAAAGATACTAATAACTCTAAAATCTAAAACTTATCATTGTTTTATTTTTTTATCCGAAGTCGTCGAACATCAACATTTCGGGCGGTACCCCTAAGCTGTCGAGCATCACTTTAACAGCATTGGCCATCGGCCCAGGACCACACATGTAGTATTCTATATCTTCCGGTGCATCGTGATTCGCCAGATAATTATCGTAAATCACCTGATGGATAAATCCGACATAACCCGTCCAGTTGTCTTCCGGCAACGGTTCACTCAATGCTATATTAAACTGGAAGTTCGGGAATTCTTTCTCCAAAGCCCTGAAATCTTCCTCATAGAAAATCTCCATCTTAGAGCGTGCTCCATACCAGTAAGAGATCTTACGATCGGTTGTTTTCAAAGTATGGAATAAGTGCAACAAGTGAGAACGTAAAGGAGCCATACCGGCACCACCACCGATGTACAACATTTCACGCTTGGTATCCAGGATATGGAAATCTCCGTAAGGACCCGAAACGCGAACCTTATCGCCCGGTTTCAATCCGAAGATATAAGAAGAACAGATACCCGAAGGCACTCCGGCTTTCCATGTTCCCGTATTCCTGTCGAAAGGAGGAGTAGCGATACGGATATTCAACATCACGATATCTCCTTCTGCCGGATAGTTGGCCATAGAATATGCGCGTACATTCTCTTCTTCATTTTTACCTACCAGATCCCACATTTTGAATTTATCCCATTCCGCTTTGAAACGGTTCGGATCTTTTCCTTCTTCAGGCCGAGCCTCAATATTATAATCTGTAAACGGCGTCTGGTATTTCGGCACTTGTATCTGTATATAAGAACCCGGTTTGAAGTTCAAATGTTCATCGTCCGGCAATTTCACTACAAATTCTTTGATAAAAGAAGCTACGTTGTAGTTCGATACCACTTCACATTCCCATTCTTTTACTCCGAATACTTCTTCCGAAACCTTGATGTTCATATTATCTTTTACCTTCACCTGGCAACCTAAGCGCCAGTGGTCTTTGATCTCTTTTCTGGAAAAGAAACCGACTTCGGTGGGAAGTATTTCCCCGCCTCCTTCGATAACCTGGCAACGGCACTGTCCGCAGGTACCACCGCCACCGCAGGCGCTGGACAAGAAGATACCATTCGATTGAAGAGTAGACAGCAAAGTTCCGCCCATAGGCGTCTCGATCTCTTTTTCGTCGTTGATCACGATCTTAACATCCCCGGAAGGAGTCAGTTTATTTTTAGCAAATAAGAGAACTGCCACCAATAGTAAAATAACTATAAGGAAAACAGCAACACTAGCAACTATGGTCATTCCTCCTGATATAAATAGCAACATATTTTATATTTTTATTCCTGAAAAACTCATAAAACCAAATCCCATCAATGCTGTAAGGATAAACGCCATACCTAATCCTTTCAAAGGTTTGGGAATATCCGAATATTGCAATTTTTCCCGGATAGCAGCAATACCGATAATAGCCAGCAACCAGCCGATACCCGAACCTAATCCGTAAACGGTAGCAAATCCTACATTAGCAAAATCTTTCTGTTGCATAAATAAAGAACCTCCCATAATCGCACAGTTTACTGCTATAAGCGGTAAAAAGATCCCGAGAGAGTTGTAAAGAGCCGGCATAAACTTTTCCATAACCATTTCAATCAACTGAACCATAGAGGCAATTACAGCAATAAATATGATGAAGCTTAAAAAGCTCAGGTTAATGGAATCGAACTGATCTCCCAACCAGCTTAAAGCACCTGCTTTCAACACATAATTTTCCAACAGATAATTGATCGGTAAAGTTACAGTCAGTACAAAGGCCACTGCAATCCCTAAACCCATCGCTGTCTTCACATTTTTCGAAACAGCCAGATAAGAACACATACCTAAAAAATAGGCAAAAATCATGTTCTCTATAAAGATGGAACTAACGAAAACACTTAAATATTCTTGCATGATCATTAATTTTTATCAATTCTTTTCCTGTAATTCTTTATCTCTGGATCTTTGTACCCATATAATACAGGCAACCACGATCAATGCCATAGGTGGCAAAATCATCAATCCGTTGTTTTCGTAACCCCATTCGTAGAACTTGTCGGGTATTACCTGAAATCCGAACAAAGTTCCCGATCCCAATAATTCACGGAAGAAACCTACGATAACCAGGATAATTCCATAACCCAGTCCATTTCCCACACCGTCTAAAAATGCAGGCCAGGGTTTATTTCCTAAAGCGAAAGCTTCCAGACGACCCATCACAATACAGTTGGTAATGATCAATCCTATGAAGACCGAAAGTTGTTTGCTTACATCGTAGGCAAAAGCTTTCAAAACTTCATTCACAATAGTTACCAAAGCCGCAACTACTACCAACTGAACGATAATACGTATACGTCCCGGAATGGTGTTCCTCAATAAAGAGATCACGACATTCGAAAGACCTAATACGGCGATTACGGAAATAGACATCACAATACTGGGCTCCAGTTTACTGGTTACAGCCAAAGCTGAACACACTCCCAGCATCTGAACCGTAATAGGATTATTCTTTGCCAGAGGATTGAATAATACAAATTTATTTTTCGGTGACATAATTATTCGTTCGTTAAAAATGGTTCATAAGCTTCCAGACTGGAATACAACATCGCATCTACTCCCTGGCTGGTAATCGTACCGCCGGAAATACCATCCACATAATCCCTGCCTTGAGCAACTTGCCCCGGCTTTACGACTGCTACAGAAGTATATTGTCCTTCCGCATTAAAAATTTTCTTTCCGGTAAATTCATGGGCAAAAGCGGGTTTATCTATCTCCGCTCCCAGTCCGGGAGTTTCTCCTTCGTGTCCGAAAGAAGCTCCGTATATGGTTTCCTTATCGTCATCAAGAGAAATAAATCCCCACAGCGGCCCCCACAAACCCGCTCCCCTCAGAGAGAGGATGTATTTCATGGAACCGTCTATATTTGCTACAAAAACAGGATAACTTCTTTCTGCGACCGGTTTTCTTAATTCGTTTACCAGTTCCGTATCGAAAGCGTTACCATCTACTTTGTCTCCGTTCGAATTTACCAGAAAAGCGTCGACAATCAATTGATTGTACAACTCTTCTGCATTTGCATTGGTCGATTCCACATTGACAGAGGTCAGAATCTGGCGCATCTTATCTACCGCTTCGTTTTTAGCCTGCATAGGGCGCAATGACTCTGACGTAAAAGCCAGAAGCAAAGCCACCAGGACAACCATCACAGACGCATAGATAATGGTATAAACATTACTGTCTTTATTCATTGTTACCTCCTTTCGAATTTATTGCCACGCGTTTCAAACGGCGTTTTACATTAGCCTCTACCACATAATGGTCGATCAGCGGAGCAAATGAATTCATAAATAATATAGCCAACATCATTCCTTCGGGATATCCGGGATTCAGAACTCTCACACAGATCGCAAAGAATCCTATCAGAAATCCAAACACATATTTTCCGGTTTGTGTTCTCGGGGAAGTAACCGGGTCGGTAGCCATGAATACAGCACCGAAAGCAAAACCACCCAGCAGCAATTGCTCCATGACGCTTACCTGCATAGCCGGAGTCGTTCCGATAGCGTTAAACATCAATACAGTTACTGCACCTCCGATAAAAACGGAAAGCATGGTACGCCAGTTGGCAACTCCTGTTACCAACAGGATAATAGCGCCTAGTAAGATACATAAGGTAGAAGTTTCTCCGATCGATCCGGGGATCAATCCTAAAAACATATCCCAGTAACTTAACGGGTCGCCCATGGTATTGGTGACTTCCACGGATACGGGGGAAGAACCGATCTGCCCCAGAGGCGTAGCACCTGAAAACGAATCCACTACTTGCCCTTCACCTATCCCGAAAGTGGTTCCGGTACGAACCCAGATAGATTCGCCCGACATTTTGGACGGATAAGCAAAAAACAGGAATGCGCGGGCTATTAAAGCCACATTCCATATATTATAACCTGTACCTCCAAATACTTCTTTCGCAAAAATTACAGAGAAAGCAGTAGCCAGGGCAATCATCCAGAGAGGAGTATCTATAGGAACAATCAAAGGGATCAGTATTCCGGAAACAAGAAATCCTTCCTGAATCTCATGGCCTTTTATCTGGGCTACGACAAACTCGATACCCAACCCTACCACATACGAAACAATCACTATGGGTAATACAGCCAGCAATCCGTACCAGAAAGTCATCCAGAACCCGGGGTCCTGACCGACTGCCAGATAATGCTGGTAACCCGTATTGTACATACCAAACAGCAAACAAGGGATCAAAGCAATTACTACCATAGACATGGTACGCTTGGAATCGATTGCATCGTGAATATGTACGCCTCTTTTCGAAGTTTTATTCGGGACAAAAAGGAATGTCTCAAATCCGTCAAAGACAGAATGAAACATATGCAGTTTTCCTCCCGGTTCGAAATTCGGTTTAACCTTATCTAAATATTTTCTCAGAAATTCCATATCTTAACTCATTTCTTTATAAAGCAAATCCAAACCCTGTCTCACTATCGCTTGTAATTCCATCTTAGAGGTATCTACAAATTCACACAAAGCAAAATCTTCAGGCGCCACTTCATAGATTCCTAAATTTTCCATTTTATCAATGTCGAAAGCAATGATAGCACGGATTAAAAACTCAGGCAAAATATCCATAGGGAAGACTTTATCCCATTCGTTCGACATAATCATAGCACGACGTCCGCCTTTAATACGGGCATCTATGGTATATTCTTTCTTTGTCAGAGGTTCAATAATAAAGGCAGGATACGTCTTACTCACTGAGAACTTATCGAATCCGAGAGAGATCCATCCGGCGAATTCGTGCGTCTCATCCCCTTCGGGAATTACCGTGATCTGATTATCGTAAGCATGCAAAAAGCCATCTGCAGGAATACGGGTTCCTGTTAATACGTTTCCGCTGATATAACGAAGATCGATATGTTCCGTTACGTTACCCTGCACCAGACGTTTTATAGCAGCTCCCGATACCATAAGATAGTAAGCCCTGGCATCTTCATTCACTTCCGAACCTACCAGCGAAACCAAACGTTTCAGATCCACAATTCCTTTGTTGAAGAAACGGCCGATAACAATTACATCCTGAGGATTTACCGTCCAAACGATTTCTCCTTTGTTTACAGGTTTTATGTGGTTGATCTGTACACCCGCATTACCGGCAGGATGTGGGCCGCTGAATTCCACAATCTTAACTCCTTTGGCATTTTTCAATGCCGCAGACTTTGCATCCGGGCGTATACCGAGGTAAACATCGCCATCGGTTATTCTCGCAAGAGCATCCAGACCTGCCTGGAAGTCACTCTCCTGCCCTTTGAGGATATACTCCAGATCCGGGGCGAGCGGAGCGGAATAGAATCCCGGCACGAAGATATCCCGGGGAGAATCTTCGGGACTTGCGATGATGTCGTAAGGGCGTTGCCTGATGAGAGCCAATATTCCGGCTTCGGCCAATGCGACTTTAACAGTCTCTGGGGATAAAGATTTGACGTCTTTTCTACCGAAATCCTCGTAATTATTGGAAGGATCGGCCTTGATAACCACACTTAACAATCGTCTTTTTTCCCCGCGGTTTACGGCAGCTATTTCTCCGCTGAACGGAGCCACAACTTTAATGTCAGGACGGTTCTTGTCAAAAAACACAGGCGTTCCTGCCAATACCTTATCACCTTCTTTAACAGCTACCTTGGGTACAAACCCCGTGTAATCGTCAGGACATACCGTATAATACTCCGACGGAATACTATTTTTCGTAATTTCCTGAGGCTTACCTTTCAGATTTATATCCAGACCTTTTTTAACCTTAATTAATTGAGCCATAAATATTAATGGGTGAGATTTCAAAATTCGGCGCAAAGTTAGTGAAAAGTATCAATATAATGAACTGTAAAGCACAAAATCTTTCGCTTTTTAAAGCCGATATTTTATACTTGCAGCTGATTAGATTTCCCGTAAAAAATTCTTTTTTAATTAATCAAATCTATTTCGTATATTTGCTCTATGAAGTCGCTACTTAATTTTGCAAAGTTTCTGAATTCGGTGGAAAAATACGGCCCCATGGCATTTTCACTGATCCTGACCCTTGCTTCCATTCTTTTTATCTGTAATGATTTCATACGAAGTATAGCCATAAGGGCCCTTGAATTCGACGTTCTCTCGTTGATCATCACCATAGAAAGTATATTGTTCGGATTCATATTAACGGTTTTAGCTTTGATCATGCAACTAAAAAACAACAAAGCCCTCGAAGCTATCCGGTCCGCAAACCGGTATACCGATCTTATTAAATTTAATAAAAGCGCAGCTTACTCCTGCTTCTTCACCATTCTGTTTACTTTTATCCTGATACTGTTGAGTAGCCGGGTATTCTACTCGATCTTTTATTTAGGCTTCATTCTCGTATGGGAATATACTTTCCTTATGAGCCTGTTTACCAATCTCAGGTTTATGATGATATTCTTTCAAATAGCACAAAAGGATTAGACAACAGCTCTGATATCCGGAATAATCCTGTTATAAACTTCTCTTATACCCTGTTTCCGTTCGGATATTTGTAACGAATCGTTCCGTTCGACCTCTCTCAGTGGAAAATAATCCGTAATCCTGTCTGTTGTAAAATTTATTGTTTCTTCAACCAGACGATCCCGGTCATCATCGACTTTCGTTCCTTTTATGACCAGTTTATTCTTAACCCGGCCCGTATCGACGTGGTTATTTTTCATAAAATTTAATACATCGAATACGCTGTTTTTATTCATACTATGCACTTCGGCTTTCATCTTCAAATAAAAGGAAGACGACGCCCCGAATTGATCTGCCAAATGCGCTATTCCCGCCAATGGAGAATTTCGTTGAATTTCCCTGAGTACAGCCGTCGGATGAGCTATCTGGATTTCAACTTCCTTTACATTTAAGAGATTCTGAATCCTGTCATATACTGCCAAATTCATTACAGGCAACAGCTTTGTATCGGATTCAATTCCTTCCTGGTTTAAACATCTGTCAAAAAAATATTCCATACCTGTCTCCAAGAGTCCGTACCTGTTGTATTCCCACAACAATGAACCCGTTGATTTACAATACAGAAACATATTCGGATAAGCCAAACCTTTTCCTTTATCAATAATTATCGCCGAATAATCTTCTTCGTTTCCCGGTTTATGAACCGGAGGCAAATCTTTTTGTTGAGTGGAAACAAAGACTCCGGTTATTACATTCTCGTCTTCTTCAATATGGGAAATTTCAACTGCTTTATATCTCGAAAACTGAATAGTCCTGCAAAAGAAATTTGAACGGAGAAGTTCTTCAAAATTTTGATTTTCACAAATTACCCTGGAACATAATACTTTTCTCGGTGCCATAATACAATTAATCGTTGATGGTTAATAATCATTAAAGATATGGAAACTATTCATCTACACAAATCATCAGGTACAGTACATATAGGGAAATCCGAATGCAGAGCCATATTTACCAACGCCCCGCTAAGGCGCATCCTATATTCTACAAATATATTAAAATTTATTAATTATTGCTGCATTCTGAAAACATTTAGGCTCCATTCATATTTACAATGGATTTCAATATGCTGCAAAAATATTATTAATAGCAGATTTATTTTAACAATTACTTGGATTTTGTTCTTTCACATTGTATCTTTACAGTCACCAATGGCAGTTATCAGTCACCAGTTATGGAATTACCCTTCACTGATGACAGCGCAAGACACTGATAATTGTTTACTGATAACTGTTCACTGAAAATTTTCGCACGTGCGAAAATTTTAAATGCGACCACGATTTGAAAAAATCAGACGTGGGAAAATTTACTAACGTTTAATCAAAATAAAACTATGGCACGTATCCGGACAATCAAACCCGAATTCTGGGAAGACGAAAAAGTCGCAAACCTCCCTTTCGCCGCAAGGCT
>JAJBTS010000187.1 GCA_020860885.1 Bacteroidales bacterium | reverse complement strand
GTAAATAACTGATAACTTAATATTATGGATGATATAAAGGATTTCTTTAAAGAATCTCATGAAGCCTTTATGATATATGTTGTTGAGCAACGCTTTGTGGTTGGTCGTGGGAATGAATACTTTAAATCATTTAAAGGGAAAGAAAATCTGATATTATCGAATAAATCCATAAAAAAACGCATATCCAAAATTCTTTTCTGGGTACAAAAAAAAATTCCAAATGTTGCTGAATTGGTAAAAGGCTGTTGTGGAGTAAATCCGGTCATTGGCATTGCTGAGGTTGTTTCTGCCTTAAGTAAACTTTTTTCCATTAACAAACATCAGGCAGCGGGTCCGGAAGTATTGGACCCGATACTTATCCAGGAAGAAAGGATAGATAAAAAATACCTTACTCAATTAATTGCATTGCACGAAGTCAGTATTCTGCAACCTACAATCATTATTTTGCTGAAGGATAATGACTTTGAAAGGGCAAAGAAATTACTATCTCATTGTCCACATGGAATGAATGTGAAGATGATAAGAAATAGCGGAAAATCGGAGATATTCAAGGTTATAAATCAGGGAGCAATAGATATTGAAGAGTTTATTGATGCTTACTCACGTCAGTGTTTCAGCACATGTTCACATACTCCCAGAAATTTACTTCTGAATGAAAGTTGGGAGCACAGATCATTGGTCACGAAATATAGTCCGGTTATATTTAAAGTGCGCTCCGGTTTGCTGTTTGATGAAAAAAAAGAAGTGGCAGACGATATAAAATTTATTATTGATACTCTGGAAACGGAAGTACCTCAAAATACAGTGGATAAAAAACTGATACTCAATTTTCAGTGCATGTCGAAACTATTCAGGGTTTACTGTCATGATTATGGTGGAGATGACATTCAACAGGCATTTGATATTGCTAAAGAGTTGGACAATGAAATCCTGTTAGCACATGTGTACCGTTATTCTCATTTTTTGAATCAATTTAATCAAGAGGAAAAAGAACAATTGCTATTAAAAGCAAAGGATATTTTTACAGGTAATAATATTGAGGATCATGCTATTTATTGCCAAAACAATTATTTAGTCCGAGATTTTTATTCCGATTCAATTAATAAAAGGGCATTCAGGGACTTGCAATCGGAAGCTATTGCCAATGTACCGGGATTGGTCGGGATGTCTATTATTTATAATAATACAGGTGTTGCACATCTATATACAGGAGAACCAGAGGAGGCTATTATTTATTTCAGGAAAGGACTGAATTATAGTAAAGACAGAATCGTTCAAAAGATCGGATTGATGTGTAATACACTAATAGCAAAGGATTACTGTTATCAGCTGGTGGATGAAGGGGAGTTAAGAAAAACGCTTGATTACGTATTTGATAATTTGGGATTGACAAGGCTTCCTTTTATAGCTGCAAATTATGCCCTTAATATAATTGCAATAGCTATTAAGCAACATCCTAAAATCATAAAACAGCTGATGTCTGAATATAAAATTGAAGCTCTTGTAAAAAATGCCTTGACAACTAATCAATTGGGGTCGGGATCTTTAAGTTTGCAAATTGCCATACTATCTACTAGATGTAAATACTTTGATATAACAGTGAATATTCCCAAACTTGTGTCGCCACTATCAGGTAAAAGGAAAAGTTTCCTAGAAAGCCACGGTTATAACCCAACTATTTTTAATGCTTGGCTTTGATTATTGACAGTATGGAACAAAACAGGAGAAAGCCTGTTAAAGAATGGTTTGGAACTTTATTATTGTATTGCTGTATTATACCATATATTTCAAATTCCGGTGTAAGTCCTTCAAGAGAGGTATGAAAATTAATATTGTCCTTTATAGTAGGCATTGGGTTTATTTCCAGAAAATTAATTCTATCAAAAGGAATCGGATCTTTTATTAAATAATCGATATCTTCAGGTTTGTCACATCTCACACGCGCATCAATTCTACAGTAGGTATTTATCTGAATCGTATTTGCCAGTTCCAGATACTTGTCTTTAGATTTTTCATCTATTTGTACCAATACTTTTTGATAACCTGCATGTTTTTCTTTTTCTTCTTCGCCCAAAAACCAGTTTATATCTCTATCTGATGGGTAATACATCACTGCAGGCATCACTTCTATTTTTTGGGAGACCGGATTATATAGTATTGGAGTGGTTACATCAAAACCCGGAATAAATTCCTGATAAACACCTCTTTGTTGCTTTACCTTATTGAACTCTCTTTTTACCCCTCTACTGCTTCCAAGGTTTTCGGGGCGGAATATTCCATTGTTTACAGTATTGTCTAACTCTTTCGGTATATTCAGGTTCTTTGCATAGGCAATAAGGTTGGATAAGATCTTACTTTCTCCCGTTATTATTGAAACCGCATTACACGGAATGCATGAGATGGACAAAAAAGAACATACGGATGGAACGAGAGCCAAAGTAGATAAATCAATATTTCCATTATTCAAATTTACTACAAAGTCTATGACTGGTAGTGAGTTGTTCATTGCCTTATAAACAAATGTCCTAGCATCCATAATATAAGGCATACAACCTAATTCCTGAATGGCTTTTAACCAGCTTGTTAAAACATCGCTTTGCCATATATCATAATGTATGTACCCTGCTGCCGGTTCATTTTCAAAAATATAAACGACTGCAATTGTTTTTCCTTTTACCATACTGATAAATTCGCTGATTTGTCTATCCATAATATTAAGTTATCAGTTACTGAAGTAGTCATAGCTTCATTTGACTTCTACATTATAAATGAGTTTCTTCGCAGCTTATTTATTAAAACAAGAAAAAACATGAATGCTAATCGTTTACAAAAAAATGGGAGTGAAATGGATATTAATGAAGTTATTAAAGGTTTTCTTTTTCATTGCCAATTTGAAAAGAACCTGAGTTCAAAGACATTACGGGCTTATACTACAGATTTAGAACAATTTGCTACCTACATAAAAGGTACGGAAGATGAGAAGAGGTTCAAAAGTATGACTAAAGACAGGCTGAAAAGTTACCTTCAGAAAATTTCAAACCTGAAACCAAAAACAATAAAAAGAAAAGTGGCCTCTCTAAAAGCAATGTTAAACTATTTAGAATATGAAGACGATAACTATATCAATCCTTTCCGGAAGATTAAAGTGCGCCTGAAAGAACCACGTCTAATACCATCGGTTATGACACTGTATGAAGTGAAAAAGATTTTAAGTGTCATGTATAAAGAGCTTGAAAAAGATAACAACATTGAAGGATATACCTATAAAGCTGTGGTCCGTAATATTGCGATTGTTGAAATCTTATTTTCTACAGGTATGAGAGTTTCAGAAGTTTGCAGTTTGCAATTACAGAATATCAATCTGAAAAATGGAGTTATCAAAGTCTTTGGTAAAGGTAGTAAAGAGCGAATGATACAAATATGCCAGACTGAAACAATCTCTATTATTAAAAGCTATTATCAACTACACCAAGCTAAGATAAAAGACGGAAATTTCTTTTTTATAAATCGTTTGGGACTTCCATTATCTACCCAATCGGTCAGACTTATGGTGAAATCGTACGTTAGCAAGGCAGGATTAAGCAAGCGCATTACTCCGCATACTTTTAGACATACTTTTGCTACCTTGTTGCTGGAGGAAGATGTTGATATAAAATATATCCAAAATATGTTAGGACATAGCTCTATTGCTATTACACAAATTTACACTCATGTGAATATCAGTAAGCAAAAGAAGATTCTATCAACCAAACACCCAAGAAGAAAGCTCCAACTAACCGGGAATGGATGATAACTATTTATTATCAACAACAGCGGAATTTATGAGATACGAGTTATTAAGATTTAATAGTAGTAATGACCAATATTTCTACGAAGCCCTTAAAATCTATCAACAGTCAATACCGCATGAGCAAAAGACCAACTCATCGGAGATTGTATACTGGGTTGATAATTTAGGCACGTTTAAAGAGGGGGAGTTATTCTTTTTCGGGTTATTATTAAACAACAAGATTATTGGGTATGCAGAGATTGCCTTCATCAAAAATAATAGGATTTTAATCATTGATTACATAGTGCTTGACCCTATCTATAAGTCAAATAGTGCTTTCTATTCGTTTTATTCACTTATAATCAAATATTTTGATAACCGAT
>JAJBTS010000331.1 GCA_020860885.1 Bacteroidales bacterium | reverse complement strand
AAAGCATATCATCCTAATCTATTTCAACGGTATTCCGAAGCGGTATTTGACAGTCTTTATTTCGCCATTAAAGAAAAATGTAAACAGGATTCTTTAGACAGTGTGGAATTTAATTTGCAGATGGCACAATTTAATGCTTTAAATGACTTGCATACTGATATGAGGAATCCATGGGGAGATATAGGACGGGATATGCCTTATCGTTTTCCTGCGATATCCTTTCGTGGGAAAGAAGGATTTCTAAATAATAATAAAATACTGAAAATAGGAAATGTAGAATGGAATGATTTAATAATAGAATTAGATCGGACATTATCGTGGGAATATAATCCTATCAAAAAGAATGCTGTGAGAAATGAGTTTTTTTCTTCGGTTATGAAATACAAATATGATATCAATACCCCATATGAATGTATTTTGTTAACGGAAACAGGAGATACTATTGTCGAAATTATACAGCCGGTCGAATACTTTAAAATGAAACGAAAGGCAGAGAACACCGGTTATTGGGGGCAACGAGTTCATCAGGGAATTTTACAGGACTATTTTTTTGACGAGGATTCTATCGCTGTCTTGTATTACAATACCTCCTCATTATCGAACAAACAACAAGAAGTATTTCAAAACCAACTTGAATGGTTTTTTAATTCTGTTAAAACAAAACAAATTAAGCATTTATTCATAGATGTCTCCTATAATGGCGGGGGAAATGATGCTAACCACGATTACATTTACCGGTATTTGAAATTTGATGCGCTTAAATACTCAATATTATCGACTTATACTTATGAGGGAATGGCTGAGTTTACGCAAAATTTTAACGGAGATGCTTCATGCGAAATTTTCAAAGAGAAGTATGCTGATTATAGAGAAGGAAATAAGACTATACAAGAAACTTATGCTTTAGAAAAAAAGGGTTCAAAAAAGGGTTTTCCGGGAAAAGTTTATGTCATTATGGGAAGATTTACTTTTTCCGCCGGATTTGATTTTTGCGAATTATTTAAAATGGCAAATATGGGAGTCTTGGTTGGTGAATCTGCCGGGCAAAGGAGTCCTTACTCAGGAAATGTAATCTC
Organism: Bacteroidales bacterium; assembly: GCA_020860885.1. Classification (GTDB taxonomy): domain Bacteria; phylum Bacteroidota; class Bacteroidia; order Bacteroidales; family Azobacteroidaceae; genus Azobacteroides. Next base: position 3,077 of record JAJBTS010000331.1, on the reverse strand, counting down.
TTATCGAATGCCTAATTCTCAAATTAATTTTCGTTGTGCCACCCTCTTTACGGATTATAAAGAAAAAGAATTAAATGTAGTCGCACCCGATGGTTTCCTTTATCCTGATATTCCTTATCCGTTAATAGCTCCGCTGGAGTTGTCCGATTTCAAGAAAATAATAGAGCTCAGTAAGAACAGGTAGGTCGAAGTGGATAAAGAATTGTTCAGCTATAGATTCTCTTTTAACCTTTTATATAAGTAAATAGCAAAAATAAGGCCCTTACAATAGATTCTTTTTAGCTGTTTGGAACAGGAAAGTCTTATCGATCATTCTATCCTGTTCAATACAATAAAATCTCTGATTGGTATCCGGAGATGTTAACCCTCCCCGTTCTTTTATATAAGGGCCTAATTTTAAGTAATTGAAATTTTTCAGGGAACATGCTGAAGAAAAAGTATTTTTGCCGGAGTACCATCCTGTTTTAAGTTTGCCTTCTGTTTTTGTCTGGATAAAGACAGCTAGTTTTTCTACTTCCAAAGGTTCGGCATCACCTCCCATAAAGCATACGCAAGTGATGGAATTGCCGTATTTATCCAGCAATTCCATCATTGTATCTTCATTCAGTTCCTTTCCGGTATCTTCCCAAAGGTAGGGGCTGTGACACCCCTTGCAATGGTTCGGGCAATTGGATATATTAATCGCCAGGGTTACTTCTCCGGGAATTTCCTGGAAAACAATATTAAAGTTCGGAAACCGTAGCATAATGGCGACGTGCAGCCTCTTTTTGTCTGCTTTGGGAAAAGTTACTGATCCGTTTCATATATCCTATGATCCTTGTTAAATAATCCAGATTGGAGCTGTGGCAGTGAGGACATTCTTTCAGATTCCGTTTGTCTATGTGTCCGCAGTCGTTGCATACCGTATTGGGTATATTGAAAGTCAGGTAATTGCAACCTTCCTGAGAAGCGGTTCGTAACAAATGCCTGTATTGATCTTTGTTAAGATGTTCTTCCAGGTTAAGATGCAGGGCGGAACCTCCGGTTAGATGTTCAATGTATTTCTTTCCGTGAAGACGGATTTTATCGATAACATTCAATGATTCGTCTTCAACAATATAAAAGTAGCTGTTGTAACAGTCGCGATTCACAATAAAGCCATCTTGTTTGTCCCATTTGGCATGTTTAACCCCTACATTCTCTGCCGGAATCATTTCACAATTGAACATAACCTCTTTGGATTTGTATTTTTTATTGTATGTTTCAACGGTTCCGAGTATCGTTTCCACGAATTTCTGGTAACTGGCATTGTCATTGATTTCTATACCCAGATATTCAGCAGCTTCTACCAGTCCGTTCACGCCTATGGTCAGGTATTGACGGCTCAGATTTATGTATCCGGCATCAAACAAAGGCAGCATACCTTTTTGTTGCATGTATTTCAGGTTCTCATTGTAGGCAAGCTGTACTTTATGCACCAGATCGATCACTTCTTCTAAAAAGAATTGATAATGGATGCCTTTTCTTGCAGCGTGTTGAATACACCTGTTCAGGTTGATTGTGAGTACACTTTTAGAACCCGTCGAAACACCTCCTGCTCCTAACGTATAGCTAAAGCCATTGTCCTGTATTTCATTGCGAAGGCGACAGCAACTACTTAGAGAATCCGCATTGTCACTGATATAAGTAAAGAAAGAGTGTCCTTCTGCATACATTTCAGCGGTAAAATCTCCGTATTCTTTATCTTTAGCATCTCCGTCTTCAGTTAAGAGAGCCATCGTTTCTACCGGAAAAGTTAGTACGGCACGGGTGCGCTCTTTGTTAAACCATTTCATGAAACGCTTTTGCAACCAACTAAGGGATTCCCAATGAGGTTTGCTTCCATCCGGGAATACGAACTCTCCGAAAATGCTGTCGAAATAGTATTTATCGTAGTAAGAGATGTTCCAGAATACAGCCTGGAAGTTTCTTGCTCCGGTAGGTTGGTTGATGGAATAGACGATTTGCTCAAAGTAATCCGTAATGATTTTGTCTATAGAACGTTGTTTTTTAGAAAGATCTACAATTTTTTCCGCGTTACTATAATAATCGTCACCGTATTCCAAACCGATAAAATAATTCATATACATCAGGAATTCGGGGGTAGCACACGCTCCGCTCAACATACTGGATACCATAAATACCATATTGATAAATCCTCCACAGAAAGACTTTAGATTGGTAGGAGCTTTCGAATTGCCCCCTATATCCGCTGTGCCGGTTAAGAGCCAGGGATACATCGTAATACTGGCGCAGTAATTAGCTAAGCTCGTTTCATCGTTTTTATAAATAAAATGATTATTGAGGAGATCGATATATTTATCCGCGATTTCTTTTCCATACATTTCTTTTATCCTGTCGGTAAGCATTCTTCTATTCAGGCGTATGAAATTGGATTTGGGTAGTTCACCGATAAGCGTAGCCATATTTTTATTTTCCACATTGGCATTGGAATCGTATTTACTTCCGGAAGCCGCATTCTGGGCATCGCAATAATTAATTAAAAATTTGAGTTTATCCCGAACTTCCCTGTCTTCCAAATGTTTTTGCCGGTATATCATATAAGCTTTGGCAACCGTGTAATAGCGTTCTGCCATCAGTGCGATTTCCACCTGGTTCTGGACCTCTTCTACCGTGATGTCGTTGGTAATGCTTACCCGGCTCAGGATGTTAGTAATAACATCTTGCGTAGCAAAACTGCCCACGGATAAAAAGGCTTTCGCGATAGCACTTTTTATTTTTTCAATGGAAAACACTTCTTTTTTCCCATCCCTTTTAATAATAAATAAATCCATAAAATTATATTTGTTAAAATAAATTCAATCCATGGATCTGAAAAACTAAGAGAATAAGGAGGAAATAAGTATCCACGGGAAGTGTGTTTACTTACTATCCTGTTACTTTTCGCCCGAAAGTTCAGACCGGAACAATACGGCAGGTCTTCTGACTTGTTTCAGAACATGCGCCTTCCCAGCATAAGGGCCAGTGGCTTAAGGAATACATGTCTTTTAAAAACTTACAGCTACGGGGATAGTTCCTGATTTACACAGGGATTCCCT
>JAJBTS010000030.1 GCA_020860885.1 Bacteroidales bacterium | reverse complement strand
ATAAATAGAATCATTTAAAAGTCTATAACTCCAAAACATTAGTGTGTCAAAAAATTCTGAAATTGCCGCTAAACTACCCCAGTCCTTAAAGGAGAGATTGATTATCCACAACTTCAAAGAAATTGCCCAAAAAGAACTTTCAGTTCCTAAATCCCCCCTAATGGGATTTATCAAAATATTAATATTTAATAGCACTCTTTGAAAATGAGGACTAATAATCAAATTTTGACTTTTGAACAACCTCTTAGGGATTAACCTGACTTTTTAGACTTCACCTTTGTGAAAATTAATATATAATTAAAAATCGTTTCAATCCTACCTAATTATCGGATCCTACCTCCATTAGGTTTAATTAAAGTAATATCTTCCGTAGGTTCAGCATACCCTTTCGCCTGAATTTTCGCTTTGAATTCATCTACTTTCGATTTTGCTAAACTATACGTTACAGAACCTCCATAGTCTCCTACGGTAAATGTTGACCGTCCATCTTTATCGGTATAATACATAAATCCCCATTTTTCAAAGAAAGGAACCAGGTTCAAACGGGAAACAGCACAAGCTTTTTCTATAAAATTAAGCTCATACTCAGGCATTCCCCAACCCGTATTATCTTCTGAAGTATTCCGTAACGCTTCAAATAAGTCCGGATAAAAATCGTAATTATCCTGTTCTGCGAAATAATGATACAATTGAGCAAACGGAACAAGTTTCAGATAGATATTCTGAGTACTTTCGTAATACTCCGGGCAACCGGCATGCGATCCGCCCTGAGCTACAATAGCATCATAAGCTTTCTGATAGTTGGTTTCAGGGAACCGGGTCGTTTCGTATTGCCGGCGATGCATTATATCTATATTAGGGATATTTACGCTCACTTCTGTCATTCCATGCCATTTATAGAAATCAAACTGGTGAGCATGGCCCAATTCATGAATGGTAGTCCAGCTTTCGTATTTACTCAATTCATTAAGCATATTAGGATTTACAAAGTGATTCATGTAAGAGACTTCAAAACTGCATCCGTCATCATCCTTATAAGCATAATAATCGTAGTTCACTCTCCACAAGACATGGTTTTTTATTTGCTTGTTGTATTTTTCCCATCCGAACAACTGTTGTTCGTACATAACGATAGAATCATACACATTCACTAATTCCATACCCTTATCCCAGGCAAAAGACTTGTAACTTTCTACAGGATAAGTCAACTGGCTCCGAAGACCTATCGCATCCATAACCGGATATTTGGTTGCATTATTCAGCAAATTATTCCAATCAGCATTGGTATGTTTGGTTATATCAAAATAACCATGTACATATCCTTTCATAAAGTGAATCCCCACAGGCTGTTCCTCCTCCGGAGCGGAAGAAAAATAACTGATATATCCCAGTCCGTCCCATTCAGTAACATCAATGATATTTATGCCGTTAAAAAGAGGGAAACTTTTGCATTTCAATGATTTACCACCAGCCCCGTATCTGTAATCCGGAATAAGTAAATTTACGGATTTACCGTTCTGTATATTTTCCACCACGACAACATGTTTTCCCTTGGAGAAATAAATACCGGTCGGATTCTCATACTTACTGTAAGTAGTTATCCGCACTTTTTTATAAAGGGAACTCATATCCAGATGAGCCTGAAAATGGTCTATCCTGTAATCCGTCTTATAATTTCCGGCTAACATTGAAGATGCTACATCCCGGATAAACGGATTATTTATCTGATTTATTTGTGCCTGCGTAACTCCCGGTTTCAAAGCCGTCATAAGATCGTCTTCAAAAAGATCCATAAACGACATTTCTTCCCTATTGATGCGGTAAAACTCCATTTCCGCACAACTGGCGAAATTGCCTGTACCCGAATGAACAACGAACTCTATACTGGTAGGATTTATTAAGATAGAATTAAAAGTAATCCTGGAGTCGGTACCCCTTCCGTTAAAGTCGAAGTCACCTAATTTAGTTCTCGGAGTATCAGCCGTGGTATACCATACTTCAAACTGTTTAAAATTACCATTCGTTCCCGATTTCCTCGGATGATAAACCAGATAATCGATCTGTTCCACATCCACAAAATCAAACCTCAGTGTAACCGGGAAAGAAGTTGCAGACCAACTGGAATGGTAGAGAGTACCCTCGTTCCCGTCGTAAGCTTTTTCTATATTGGATCCGTTTTGATAAGAAGAAGCATAGCCTCCACCGGGTAAGATCTTAATATCCTGAGGCAATGCATCAATACCATAAGATGCGGCAGGTATATTAGTTACGAAAAAATTCTCCTGTGCCTGTAAGCCACCTATCAGAAAGGAAATTAAGGCTATTAATATAATCTTTTTCATATTATGAGCGGTTTACTTTTTATTTAATTAAAATCTTCGTTGTTTTGCCGTTGAAAGATACCAGATACACTCCCACAGGAAGTTCCATAGCAGGATTTACTTCAACACCTGAAATATTTCTCACAGTGAACTCTTCCACACCTTCCACTCTTATCGTACGATTTTCCACCCATATACGAACAGATATCGAGATCTCATCCAGGGAAGTAAAATCAGAGGATACTACCTGTAAAGCATCTGTTTCCACTACTTTGTTAAAAGCCCAGGCAAACCCCGAATATTGATTGTTTTCCGGCAGATAAGTGTCGGCATCCTGTTGATCGGAAGCTGCATTCATATGCACTTCCACCCCCTCTTGGGTATAACCGGAAATTTCACATTGTCCCTGACCGATGTAACTTATTGTCCAACCTTTTGCGTCTGTAGAATAAGGTGCCGGCTGGGTATAATAATACCGATTGTAAACAGCTTCTGTTTGCATGATGTTGCCGGTAGCTCTGTTTACAAACTGAACATCCGTTCCATTGATATCCACTATTTTCCATTGCTGAGTATAATCGCCTGCAGTAATATCATTCAAAGCAAATCTTATATTCATCCAACTCTGGTCTGTAACATCTGTGATGCATTTGGATTCAAAACCCGTCTTTTTAGTCTCGATGGTATACCACACTTCGTTATCACTTGTACTGACCACAGGTAAGGGAGACTCATAAGGAATGAAACTGTACAAAGAATTATTATCATACCTGTAAGCCGCTATTTCAAACATTACGGCATAATTACGACCTCCGTAATTATTTGCCTGATGAGAATATATATAAGACGTTCTACCTTCAAGAGCAGTTTCCGCTTTAATATTAAAATAATTTGCTGTAGGAGACTGGCTGATCACCCAGTTTGTGGAAGCTGTATCCCGGAGTACGGCCACATTAATTTTCAGGGTTGTATCGTAGATCATATCCAATTTCTTGCCCGTAGCTTTATTGAAAAGGACATACGATTCTCCGGTTTGCTGAAAACGCCAGAGTTGGCGGTCAACCTCATTCAAATCATCCATAACAGCTCTTCCGAATACAAGATCACCTTCTTGGGTATAAACCAGATTGGCGCGATCTGTTTGTCCTTTTACCTGAATATAATACCAGAGAGAATCTTTCTTATTTTCTCTCGGCTGAGGATCGGGATTGTCATCCGGATTGCTGAATTCGATAAAATTAAAAGTTGAATTCAAAGCGTTTTTCCAGGTAGTCGTTTCAAACATAATTACATAATTGCGATTAGAAGGAGCATTCGACTGATGAGCATACATTGCAGTAGATTTCTCAGAAGGAGGCGTCGTTGCCGTAATATTATATCCGGCATTTGTTGTCATTACTTCCAGCTTCCATAAAGTAGAAGGAGAATCGCTCAATACGGCATGATTGATATTCCTGACAGGATCGTACACAATATCCAGTTTCTTATCATTCCCCTTATTAATAATTGTATAATTATTTCCTGACAGTTCAAAGCGCCAGAGCTGTTGATCCAGCAACAGAGAATCCAGATTACGCCCGGATACGACATCATCTTCTGCCGTAAAAACCCGGCCTTGACGATCGTCCGACCCGGTGACCTGAATGTAATACCACTTGGGAGATGCGGAAGTACTAATCTCCGGAAGTTGGGCGCTCATTTCTTTACTAAAAAGAAAGAGCATCAAAGAAAGAATAAATAGTAATTTTTTTTCATGAAGCGAAAGTTAAAATGAACAATAATAAATCAATTCACACAATTAATTGAATTTGTAAAATTTTACAGATTAAATA
>JAJBTS010000167.1 GCA_020860885.1 Bacteroidales bacterium | reverse complement strand
AAACATTGGTTTTCGTACCAGTCAGGGTGGGAACTTTTATCCAGGCTTCCACGGTTAAAGCAGCTGGTACTGAAAAATGAGGAACCGTAATATAATTCTTACTGTTTCCCTGTACCGAAAAAGCTTTCTCCTGGGCCTGAACACCCAGCACTACGAATATAAAAAATAAAACAAAGAGGTATATTCTTTTCATGGTAGATATACTTATAAATAATTAAAAGGAGGTTGTCAAAAAAATCAACGCAGAGCGCCGGAAGGGAGAGGTTAGACAGACGATTTGTTCTTGGAGTCAATTAAAAAAGGAAATACCAAAAATCAAATAACAAAAACTTTATGTACACATTTATCAATATGTTATGAAGTTTACTCTATCTTTTTTGAACGAAATTTAACAGTGTTTACTTAATCCAGGTATTTCCTTCTATTTCTATCTATTTTGCAAATATAGGAAAAATAATTGATTAAACAATTACTTTATACGACCGGGTATTAATTACTACAATATACACTCCGGAAGGGAGGATTGACGAGCTATTTATTTTCGTACCGGAAACGGTATAAATACTGTAATCTTCCCCCGGATCCAAACCTTTAACTACAATCCGTCCATTTTCCGCGTACACCCTGTAAGGATCGTCCGGATTCAGATCTTCTTTACCCGTGTCGGGAATCATGGTGACTGCAACCGTCGCGGGATAAACGGACGCTTTACTCACCGAAGGCAAAGTAGCCATCGTATAAGCGTAAGATTCACATTCTTTTCCGTCGACAAACATCTGGGTATTCAGTTTGCCGCTTCCATCGCTGCTAAGCTCAAAACGGAAAGTAGTCCCGTTCTGAGTGTCCGGGACAACGGTTGCAACCGTAGCCGCGTTGTTTAATTTTACGTCATTATCTACACGAAGATAGTATTGAAAAGTATAATTATTGAAAGGATCTGTTCCATTGGCCAATAAACTGGAACCCCACTTATTGAACGATTGTCCGTAAACGGTTGTTTCAACTTCCACCATCCATTTGTCATTCGTAGACAAGGCTGGATTAAAAACGACGGATTGCTGTCCGGCAGGCATCTCATAGATGGTTCCGCCTTCTTCAAACCAGGCAGTAAGGGTTACGGCTTCTTTGTTGTAATAGCTGAATACTTTTTGTGTACTTACTGTCTTTCCTGCAGCATCGGTCCACTTCGTAAAAAGATAACCTACCTTCGAAGTAGCTTCTACCGTTACAACATCCGTATTGGTGACAGAAAGCTCTTTGGTTCCCCGGATAGCTACCTGTCCGGCTTTTTCCTGTCCTTGGGCCACCTGTACGGTTACCGTGCGGGCAGTCGTTATCTCATCCATTACCATCAGAGGAACAGTAAAACGCAAACCGCAATCCGGCTCTTTGTCCGGGTCTATCGTTCCTGCTTTGTCGGTTATTAAGAGTAGAACACTCTCTCCGGTAACCGCATCGGCAGGTATATTCACTGTAAAGACAGCCGTACCTTCACTGATCACAGGGTTCAGGCCTTCTTCCGCATCGTAGTTTCCGTCACCATTCCGATCGATAAATAATTTCATTACCTTCTGGGCGGGAAAAGAGATCTTCAGCGTCTGCCCTCTGTACACCACTGTTTGTTTGTCTTCTATATTCACTGTTCCCTGAACAGGTACGAGCAACGATTCATTCGTACTGCTTTCTATATTCAGGTTCATATAGTAATTCGCAAATATTTCTTTTGCCGTAGCTATCGGATCACCTTGTGAAGTATCGGGATAAGGAGTATCGGTAGTGGGAGTCGTAGCCCATTGGTATTCCATAGGGAAATAAGAACTTCCCGAAGGAGCCGGTTGGCCGGCTTTCAGGCGATCGAACATAAGCTTCCACCGGGGATAATAATAATCTTTCATTAAGCCTGCCCATTCCCGGTTGGAATAATCTTTAAGTCCACCTCCGTTAGCAGAGGCTTCCGGTCCCCAGGTAGTAACCAACAGATGGGCATTCTTTTCATACAGATCTTTTTCTGCCGGAGTATTTCCCAGTTTACGGGCGCTGGAGATAAAAGTTCCCAGCATAAATTCCGGACTCGTATTTAATAGCCTGTCCTGATCGAGGATAGTTTCGAGGAAACGATCGCTCAGAGCATTGAAACGGGCCGTATTCTTAGCAGAATGAGCCGCATGGATCTGTTTCAACAATTCGTAGCTGTAATCGGAAAGAGTCTGACGAACTACGTCCACAATATCGTATTCGTAATTCTTTCCGGACAATACTTCGCTTTGCGACAACAGAAGTGCGGCTACATCTTTTACATCGTTGATATCCCAGTAGATCTTTGAGGTCGACCAGGTAGATACCCTATCTACGGTCAAGGCCGGACGGGCACAGATAACCGATTCGGAAACACCCTGCTGGCTGGTCTGACAAGCATAGACACTATTCAACAGTTTACTCCAAGCCAACTCAGCGTTTTCATTTTCTTTACCATAGCGTATTTCCGCATATTTGGCGATCCATTCTTCGGAATCTATTTTCGTTTCCCTCCAGGGCAGTTCGAACAAAGACTCATACAGCATAGGGTTGTTTTCCATACCTTCCATGGTAGCGCCTACTCCCAGCATTGTCTGAGGGAATTGCGTTTTGGCTTCATAGAATCCGGTTACCGTACGGTCTAAACGGCCGTGCAAACCTGTACGTCCGCCAAAATTATTCAGCATGCAATATACAAATTCATGCTTCTTACCATTGCTTTGAGCGTAACTGCTGCCCCATTTTTTAACGGCATCGGAGAAAAGGTCCAGCACGATCAGTGTGCCCGGTTCCAAAGCATTCAAGGCAGCCTGACGAGGATTTTCATTCCACGACTGAAGCACCCACTGAGGGGTCGTTTCATGTCCGCTGTAATTTTTCATTGCATTGTAAACCGCTTTATAAGCTGCATCCAGATCTACTCCGGAAGTATTTCCACCTTCATGAAAAGGGTCCATACTATAATAAGCCGAAGTACCGTACAACTTTTTCATCTCGTCGTAATAATATTCTGCAATCTCATTGAAATGAGAGTCTGTAGGCAATAAGAATCCCGGACGTTGGAAATTGCACCAGGTTCCCGGATTGGATATATTCCATCCTTTTTTCGATTGGATGTCGTGAGGAACCATACCGGAATAGCCGGCCAGTACAGGCTCGATATTTAGTTCCCTCATCCGTCCGATGATTTTTTTCTGCAAAGCTTCCTGTTGATCGTACCAGGCATCCGGATTCGGGCCGCCCCATCCTTCGAGGTTATTCATCAGGAACCACGCCTGATAAGCAGGACCGGCAATGAACTGATTGGCTTCTGCTTTGGTATATCCTAATTTATCCACCAGCACATTTCTCCATACCACTTCTGTCCCGGTCAAAGCCAGAGGCATGTTCACACCATGCAAAGCCATCCAGTCGATCTCTTTCTGCCAGCGTTCCCAATCCCAGAAAGCCATAGAATAAGAATAAGTACAGTAATTCAGATAATACCTGTACTTCATATCCGTAGAATACGTTTCCGCCGTGGAAGGTACAGGAAGGGTCACTGTGCTTAAATCGGTAGTAAGATTGTTCCAGGTGAGCAATACGTTTGCGTAATACTTAAGATACCAATGAATACCTGTAGCTACGGACAAGTAGCTGTTACCGATAATTTTGGCTTTTCCATCCTGGGAAGTGATGGTAAAATAATCTTTTCCATCGTCAGCAGTTATCACTTCCGTAAGTATACGGTCTGCGGTTCCTTCTCCACCGATGCGATTCAGTAAGTCCTCAGCCGAGGTAGCAAATAAAGATCCTGAAGAGAAAAAGAATCCGAACAGGATAAGAAAAAAAGAAAGTTTATGTTTCTTCATAAATTATTTAATTAAATAAATTGAAATTCATTCAGACATTATACAAATGTAAATAAAAGGAAAAGAGAGGAACAGGTTAAAGAACAAAAATATAAACGCCAAGAATTATTAATAAATTGATAATTAGCAATTTAGAATGGCGCAAGTTACTAAAAAAGGAAAAGAAAAGGTATTTGGACAGAGGATATTGGTTCCACTAAAATCATTCTGTTAAATAATTCTCATCACAATCTATCCCGTATTTCCGGATGAAGGCCATAAGTTCTTTTTGAAAGGTATAGGTACTATGA
>JAJBTS010000309.1 GCA_020860885.1 Bacteroidales bacterium | reverse complement strand
TTGTTTTAGATAAGTTATTTAATAATTCATTGCAAAAGTATATTAAAAAAAATCCAAAACAATAACTTTATGACAAATTGGAATTGTTTCTAATTCACACACGATTTTTGAAACAATTCCAATTTCCTATTAGATTTTAATGGCCTTAACCTTCTTAAATAAGAAGAACTTTTCCGGATTTAACAATACCGCCCGGATTACTTATCTGATAAATATACAAACCTTTATCCAGTCCGGATATGTATACTTGCTGCTTACCTCCGGCAAGATTTTTTCGAAGGATATGCTGCCCCTGAAGATTTATTAGGCCAAAAGAAGCCGTATCCTCTACTCCGGAGATTTCTATCGATGATATTTCTTTATTCCAGATCACCGATACAGATTGAACAGGAAAATTCTCGATTCCAAGATGAATGTCGGGAGTAAAGCAGGAATCGCACTCTTTATGTTTATTGTTCAAATAAATAACTTCCTCTCCTTGCTTGAAACAAGCCAGATTGTATTCATAAAAACTAAAATTCAACGGATAAGTAAAAAAATAAGTAAATAATCCGTCAGGATTGCCTATTCCTTCTATCCAGGAATGGTATTTATTTTCATCCAGATAAAAAATTCTTCCATACGAGGCTTGTTCTATTTGATGCACTTTTAATTCGGCCTCTTCTTCTCTAAACCCAAAAAGACCTAAAGTAGGATCAGCACAAACAAAATAAGGAGGTTTTTGCCATATAACGGATTCTCCTTCCTTTTTAGAAAAATCATACAGCATAAATTCTATTTTATCATTTTGCAGGTAACACCATACTTGTCCATCTATTTGCCTGAATCCGCCTAGAAATATATCTTTACCCTCGTTATTAAAAACGGTATCATTCAATAAATAGAACTTATTGTATCTGGTGTGGTTCATGATAGTATCACCCGACAATCCATACCTGCTTTCCGTAAGGTAATGATAGTTATTCTGCAATTCACTAGATGGACGCGATGCATCACTTGGCGTATAAAACTGTTGAATATTCCATATAGCCTCTGTTTCTGGGAAAACCGGATTAGAATGCTTTATGCAATACTCCGGATGAGCATTATAATAAATCATTGTGTCGTCTATGTTACAAGCTTTTAAAGCAGCTAAACCTGAATCATCCGATTCGCGATGATAGAAAAGCCCCCTTGTACTACCGAGTCCTTCCATCCACTCCGTACCGTCGGTAAACACAATTCGTTTCTTCAGTGCATTATCGTATTCCATTTCATCAACCTTTTCTACAGTTAATGAATATTCTGCCGGTGTGGTGCCGGAAGGTATAGATAAAACAAACTCATCTCCTTCCTGCAAACCGAAATCATACAGAAGGAATTCTCTTTGGGTTTGATCTTTATCGTAAGCATACACTTTACCATATTCTTCTCTCAGATATCCTGCGGGAGACCATTGTTGCAGTTCACTGCCACCTTCTGGTTCGGAAAGAGAGAGAATTTCATAGTATTCTTTCCCATCCTCCGATGTCTCCAGATTCCCGCTAACCTTGAATGATACCAATCCGTCGTAGGTATAACATCCGTCGGGCATAGCAGCGTTACCATATTCCACATACCAGGTTTTACCTGTTACTAAAAGCTTTTCTACGTCAGGCATAGCCGGATTATTTACTTTCAGAGGCAAACGGCTTTCTTTTTCGTAGCCCGGTTTAACAAAGATCCACTCTTCCGAATCTTCCGGTTGCAGGGCAGCCTGTACCCAATAAGTACCGGAAGGCACCGTAGAAGGCACTTTACATTCAAAAGCAGTATTGAACCGGTACAACTCTGTGGTACGGACTTCAATATCCTGGTATCCTAAAACGGCAACTACCTCCTCTACCCCTTCCTTCTCCGCAACAAGAACAGCTCCATGCTTTCCTTTAAAGTCAATACTTCCCGTATTTCTTAAAGGATAATCCACAGTGAAAACTTCTTCAGGGCTGATTTCTTCTTTGGAAACCTGCAATCCGGGGATTATGGTTCCCATATAAAAGATATAATATTCATGAAAAGTTTCCAATCCTTTATTTGGCTGAATACCCATTATAGCGCTTACGCCATTCCGGTATTCCATAGCAGAAAAGCTTACGTACGTATTGGTTACATTTTCAGGTCCCCATCCCCAATTGAAATGAAAACCCACTGCATTATAGCCATCACATACAAAAGCATGTCCGCTGTTCGAATTACTGGTTCCGTTGCATAAGATGGGTCTTCCTTCATCCAGCTCCTTCATGATCAACTGCCTCCATTCCTGTTCCGTGTAATACATTTTGAATTTGGAATGTATAGAAGCATCGTAATCAAAATAGTTTACCAGAGCGGAACGGGTATCCAATCCGTCGGCACTGCTGGATATATTGGAATAGGTCATTTTAACGGAAGCGCCGACATGATACATTAATCTGGCGACTTCCTTTTTCTCATCATCCGTTACAGGCGCTTTGCCTCCGGTATTCCATGAATAGGTCATTTCCTGAGTAGTAATTTCAGGAATAAGAATAGTACCTGCCGACCAGTAAGAAGGAATATTCTTTATTCCGTTGGTCGGATGTTTGTGGAAGTTCATTACCTGCGCCATAGCCGTTGCCACACAACCCGTTAAAGACGGATTTCCCGCAAACAACGGACATTGGTTATTGTAAGGGGCCGACTGAGCCCAACCCGTAGAAAGTAAAGGTGCAACAGCCTGTGAATTTTTCAACTTATTGGCTGAAGTATTGAGCCACGCTTGTCTGATCTCCTCGGAAACAGGAATACTGTTCATCGTTTTTCTTTCAATTTCCTCTTTCACTCCTTCTAATATCCATACAAATGCAGGAGGAATATTATTTATATCGAAAGCTCCTTCTTCCGAATAAGCGATTACCGGCTCAATCACATCATTGGCGGAGATAAGAATCCACCCCTGGTTATTTTTACCGGAAAATACATGATAAAAATCTGTAGATGATTGATAAAAACAGTCAGGGAGCCAATTACCTGCAATGCGGGATGCAGTTGCAACATTAACCTCTTTTGCCGAAACCAGCAAAGGAAAGGAGAGTGCAATACATAATAGTAAAAGTAAGTTTTTTTTCATATAAGTTATTTTTTAGAGTTTTTGTAATCCTGGACAAAGCCTCTCAACATCCAGTTAGCCATCGCCTGCCTGTTATTTACATCCAGATAACGCCTGCGGTCGTGCTCATTCTGCATGTTGGCTAATTCAGCAAAGATGGAAACAGGATTTGTATTGTTCAATACATACAAACTTCGATAAGAAACGGTTCCCGAAAAGCCTCTGTTGGGTTGGTGCTTTTTATATTGGGTCCGGAAAGTATTTCTCATAGTTTCAGCCAGTCGTTCACTTCCTCTCTTTTGTTGATGATAAAAGTAAACATCCAATTGTTTTTTATGTCCCTGACTATCCAAGTGTATGAATATGGCTCTTTCGTATTTTTCCTGAGCTTTAGCACTCAATTCATTGATTTTATCACAACGCTGTTTAAGTCTTAATTTCTGATCTCTGGGGATCGCCTTTCCCATGCAGGTTTCCGTTTCACTATTGTTCAGAAACTCCTGATCCCTGATCCCGTCTTTTGCATCCTGAATAATGATATGTACCGTTGCTCCATGTTCCAGAAGGTTCCGGGCCAACCTCAGCATAACATCGTACGCATATTCATCTTCATGCAAAGTACGTCCGTTAATTTTAGTAGTTGCCCCGCAGTCGGGCCCACCGTGTCCGCTAACTAAATAAAAACAAGCCCCTGCCAGATCGGTCGATTTAATAGAGTAGTCCTGATACTTCTTTCCGAATAAAGGTTCCGTATAAATACCTCCGATCTTCCTGGCGCTTTTATTTTCTTTTTCATTTCCGGCAGACGTTGCTTTAGGAGTTTTCTTCCCTTTCGTTCCCTTCTCCGGAAGGATGTAAGAAACATGTAATAATAAGGATTTATTTTTTCCGAATTTACCTTTATTTATTCTTTCAAATTCAGGAAGATAACCGGCTGAATAGCCATGTCGCTGAAGAAAAGCTATAGAACCCTCCCCATTTCTTGGTTTACTTCTTTCCTGGGCAACTGCTATATGGATAGAAAAAAACACGCACAAGAGTATAAAGAGAGATTTCGTCTTCATGAAATATTTAAGAATGTTAAACA
>JAJBTS010000292.1 GCA_020860885.1 Bacteroidales bacterium | reverse complement strand
ATAAAAAAGAGAAGTTCCTTTGTCAACTAATTGATAACATCTCTCTTTATTTCGATCTTCATTTTTTAGCCATGCTTTATCTTCTTTTATGGTGACTCGTGGAAGTGAAGTAATAAAGCATAATTTGAATACAAATAAAATTCGTGATTTCTTTAGAGAGTATTTCAAATTCGAAATTGCCGGCTGGCGGGAATTAGTCGAATTATAAAAAGGGGAGTATGTATTACTCCCCCCTTTTTATTGAACAAAACGAAACATTGTTCGCTATAGGATAAAAAACTTTATTTAAATAACAGAAATAAATTACTAAACATTGTAACATGAATACATTAAAAAAACTTCAACAGTACATGGGACATCGCAAGGCACTCTTCCCATTGTCTATGGTTCTATCAGCATTCAGCGCGCTGGCCGGTACGTTGCCTTATGTCTTTATATGGCTTATTGTAAGAGAACTGTTTGCTTCGGGAGGTATATCTGCTTCGGGAGATATTACTAAATATGCATGGTGGGCAGCGGGATGCGCTATCGGAAGCATTCTTCTCTACTTTGGAGCATTGATGTGTTCGCATCTGGCTGCTTTCCGTGTCGAATCGAATTTACGATACGACGCCATGCAAAAAATTGTACGGATGCCTCTGGGTTTTTTCGATACGAATACCACCGGACGTATTCGAAAAATAATTGATGACAATGCCAGTGTTACCCATAGTTTTCTGGCTCACCAGTTGCCTGATTTGGCTGCCACCATACTGATACCTCTTGTTGCCGCTGTTCTTATATTCGTATTTGACTGGCGGTTAGGATTGGCTTGCCTGTTGCCTGTCGTGATTTCTATGACGATCATGAGTATGACAATGGGTAGAAAAGAACAGCAATTTATGAAAAGCTATATGACTTCCCTGGAAGAAATGAATACGGAGGCGGTGGAATATGTGAGAGGAATACCTGTAGTAAAAGTATTTCAGCAAACGATCTTTTCATTCAAAAATTTCCATAATAGTATTATGAATTATAATAAGATGGTATATGGATATACAAGAATGTGGGAAAAGCCTATGTCTGCTTATACGGTTATTATTAACTCTTTTGTATTTGTATTAGCTCCTGTTGCTATTTTATTGATAGGTAATACCGGGGATTACTCATCCGTTTTGCTTAATTTCTTCCTGTTCGTATTGATCACTCCTGTCTTTTCTCAAAGTATTATGCGAAGTATGTATCTGGACCAGGCTCTTGGTCAGGCAGCAGAAGCGATCGGAAGATTGGAGAATCTTACAACTTTTGATCTTCTTTCTGTTGCGAAAGATCCCAAAACTCTTGAGCAGTTTAGTATAAGTTTTAATAATGTATCCTTCTCTTATCCCGGAACAACACAAAAGGCACTAGACGATATAACCTTTTTCATCCCACAAGGAAAGACCGTTGCTCTGGTAGGAGCTTCTGGAAGTGGTAAAACCACCATCGCTCGTCTTGTTCCGCGATTCTGGGAAGTAAATTCAGGACAAGTTCTGATCGGTGGAATAGATGTAAGAGACATCCATCCGACAGAGTTGATGAAACATGTATCGTTCGTTTTTCAGAATACCAGGCTATTTAAGACAACTCTTCTCCAAAACATCAAATACGGTAATCCGGATGCTACAATCGCAGAGGTTGAACGAGCGGTCGATATGGCTCAATGCCGGGACGTTATCAATAAACAGCCTCTTGGCTTGGAAACTAAAATAGGAACTGAAGGAACTTATCTCTCGGGCGGCGAACAGCAACGTATCGTATTGGCACGTGCTATTCTGAAAAACGCCCCTATAGTGGTATTGGATGAAGCTACTGCTTTTGCCGATCCGGAAAATGAACATCTGATACATCAGGCATTAACGGAGTTAACAAAAGGGAAAACAGTGTTGATGATTGCACATCGCCTGACTAGTATAACAGATGCCGATAATATTCTGGTTATTGATAAAGGTAAGATTGTAGAAGAAGGATCACATCCTGAATTACTTAAAAAAGGCGGAATTTATAACAATATGTGGAACGAATATCAACAGTCCGTTAGATGGACAATAGGAAAGGAGGCTACTCATGCTTAAAACAATTCAAAAACGATTCGCACTCTCAACCCGGGGTGCTAAAGATTTTGTAAAAGGAATACTTTTTACTACTATACTCGATATAGCTCTGATGTTACCGGCAGTCTATGTATTCTTTTTCCTGGAAGATTATCTTCGGCCGGCACTCACTCCTTCCGCATCAGTCGTTCATGGCATTACATATTATATACTGCTTGGTATTCTTTTTATGCTCGTCATGTATATTATCGCTGTGGTTCAGTATCGTAGTACGTATACTACAGTATATGATGAGAGCGCCAACCGTCGTATTTCGTTGGCAGAAAAACTACGTAAACTTCCTTTAGCCTTTTTTGGTGAAAAGAATCTTTCAGATCTTACTACCACTATCATGCAGGACTGTACGGATTTGGAACATGAATTCTCACATGCTGTGCCTCAATTGTTTGCTTCCATTATAAGCATCGTACTTATAGCTTTGGGGATGTTTTTTTACAACTGGCAATTGTCATTAGCTCTTTTCTGGGTAGTGCCTGTGGCATTAACTCTTATTTTGGTGGCGAAAAAGCAAATGCGTCAGGATTTTACAGATAATTATCAGGATAAACGTAATGTTACCGAGCAAATTCAGGAAGGTCTGGATACGATTCAGGAAATAAAATCGTACAATCAGGAAGAAGATTATCTCAAAAAGTTAAAACAGAAAATAAAAGAATACGAGAGAACACAAACAAAGGGTGAACTTCTTACAGGTGTATTTGTGAATGGTTCGCAAAGCATTCTGAAACTGGGTCTTGCCAGTGTTATAATTGCAGGGGCGGCTTTGCTGGTCTCCGGAACTGTTGATTTATTTACCTATCTGATATTTATGGCGATCGGTTCGCGCGTATACGCTCCGATAAGCGAAGTATTGAGCAATATTGCAGTATTGGTTTATCTGGATGTTCGTATAAGGCGGGTAAGCGAGATGGAAGCATTACCTGTTCAACAAGGAAAGACAGATTTTTCACCTCAGGGTTATAATATAGAATTTAAAGAGGTAGACTTTTCTTACGAATCCGGCAAACAAGTATTAAAAGATGTCTCCTTTATTGCCCGGCAGGGTGAAATCACTGCATTGGTAGGTCCTTCAGGAAGCGGAAAGAGTACGGCCGCTAAACTGTCCGCCCGTTTCTGGGATATTCAGTCGGGAAAGATTATGCTGGGAGGAGAAGATATCAGTCAGATTGATCCGGAAACCCTTTTGGAAAAATTCTCTGTAGTATTTCAGGATGTAGTTCTTTTTAATGCATCGATAATGGACAACATCCGTATTGGGAAACGGGATGCTACGGACGAAGAAGTATATGAGGCAGCGCAACTTGCCCAATGCGATGAGTTTGTTAATAAAATGCCGCAACGCTATCAAACCATTATCGGCGAAAACGGCGAAACGCTCTCAGGAGGAGAGCGTCAGCGGGTGTCTATAGCACGAGCCTTATTAAAAAATGCTCCTATTGTTTTACTGGATGAAGCGACAGCTTCACTCGACGTTGAAAACGAAACCAAAATACAGGCAGGTATTTCCGAATTGGTCCGTAATAAAACTGTATTGATCATTGCTCACCGAATGAGAACTGTTGCCAATGCCGATAAAATTATCGTATTAGATAGTGGAAATGTTGTAGAATCAGGATCTCCAAAGGAATTGAAAAAGAAAAGGGGAATGTTTGCACGGATGATGGATACACAAATTGTAAAAACAGAGTAGTATTTCTTCTTTGTAGGTAAGTAAAAGTCAGAATGGATATCACATCTGTTGTTATTCATGTATTTTCAGAATAGCAATGATGTGCATATCCATTTTGATTAAGGCATTCTTTTTTTAATCACATAACTTATCCATCTATAATTCTTCCAGATATTTATATTGCCGATTGATGAAATCTACCTGCATCTTTTGATTGGATTCCGTTATGAGTATAGAATATCTCTTTAAAGACTCCAACCATTCTTTTTGTATTTTACACAGCTTATGATCGTACGAGTAGATAGAACTATCGGAATTAATATAAAAATAAACCGACTCTTTATTATTGGAATTGACATAAGTGGAATTGGAACTTATATTTGTGG
>JAJBTS010000057.1 GCA_020860885.1 Bacteroidales bacterium | reverse complement strand
TTGCAGGAGAAAGTAATCCAATTAAGTTAGAATCTTGTAATAAAAAGATAAAAGAAAGGGATTGGAAGGCAAATGATTATTATAAATGTAATGATCAAACAACGACATCTCTTGCTTATGAATGTCCCTCTTCAACGACTAAAGGGATTCTGCAGGCAATAGAACCTGAATTCAAATGCTATAAAAAATGAATAAGAACCATTCTTTCTTAATTTTTTTAATCGCTCTATTTTCTTTTTACTCCCGTAAGGATAATGTGCCTTATTTTAACGGGGAAATTGAGAGTATAGAATTTACAGAAAAGAAATATGTTTCCGGAGATCTTGTAGATCTCCGGGATGTATATACCGGATATATGTCTGTCAATGATTCCATCATGGTATTCAGTTCTTCAAAATACCGGGATTACAGAATGAATTGCTTCAATCCTTTCTCCGGAAATTTACAGGGAGAATTTTGCCGTATCGGAAGGGGCCCGAATGAATTCATAAACTTTACGCATACAGAGCAATATATCTACGATGAAGAGGATATCAAATTATGGGTATCCGATAATTTTTATAAACATTATCTCTTAAATCTTACTTCGTCCATTAAAAAACAAGAGACTGTTTTCGATTCGATAATAAGAATAAACTGGCGGAAAGATTGGGTCTTGCCGTTTAGTTTTATATTTATTCTGGATGATGATCTTATCCTTGCAAAAAATCAGGATCAAACAGGCCGGAATAATGAGTATATACTATGCAGCTATCATTTATATAAAGGAAACTTAGATACGAAAATAAGGGATTACACTCTTTATAATAAACCAATCAAACCTTCTAATCAAAATATACCCGCTAACCTTTTTTATATGTCACTAGACAGGATAAAGCCGGATCATACCAAGATTGCTATGAGTATGTATCTATTAGGGCAGATAAATATATTGGATCTTCAGACGGGAATACTCAAAGGATTTAGATTGAAAGACACAGAGGATTTTTCGGCTCTTTCCGGAGATCCCGATAACCTTAGCATCTATTATATAGATATTTGTACCGATAATAACTATATCTATGCTTTACTGGTAAATACTCCTTTTGCAGGAGGGGAAGGATTTGATAAATCAGGAAATCTTTTACATATACTCGATTGGGACGGTAATCCTGTCTGTGAAATTCAGTTGGATAAAAATGTTTTTCAAATAGCTCTGGATCAACAGAAGGGACTTCTTTATGGGATCGATGAAGATACGGATTTGGTTTACCGGTTTGATATTCAACCTCTTCTTCCGTAATTTATTTAATTCCTTTCTGAGCTGATTAATAAGATTATGTAGGTAGAGGTTGTAGTAGGAAAATAAAAGGAACAATTTTACTGGAATGTCAAAGTAATCCTAAGAATAAGAGCATTAGGGAAAAAAGAAAAAGGCTGCACAGCAGCCTTTTCTCATATTTATTGTCGTTTACTTCATTCGAAATCACTCAACATTCAGATTCACTCTCTTGAAATCAGTTACAGTAAGATCTTTGTCTTGATTTTTCAAATAATCAGCAATAGTTATTTTTGAATCTTTAACGAAGTCCTGATTTAATAAAGTAAAATCTTTGTAATATTTGGTAAGAGCGCCTTCTGCTATTCTATCCAGAATATTTTCAGGTTTTCCTTGCTCTATAGCTTTTTCCCGAGCGATTTTCTTTTCTTGTTCAACAATTTCAGCAGGAACCGAATCTTTGTCCACACTTACCGGATTCATTGCAGCAATCTGCATAGCTACGTCTTTACCAACCTGTGTATCTACACCTGCCTGATTAAAACCACAAATAGTAGCTAATTTGTTTCCTGGATGAATATAAGCGACAGTGCTTGCTGCTGTAATATATTCGTATGCGCCCAGTTCCATCTTTTCACCGGTAACTCCGATACGGTCTGTAATTAGTTCATGAACCTTACGGCCCTCTACGGCTAATTCATTCAATTCTTCTACTGTTTTAGGTCTGTTTTCTAAAGCAGCATTAAGAATCTTCTTAACCATACCAATGAATTCTTCACCTTTAGCTACGAAATCTGTTTCGCATTTTATAGCAACAATTGCAGCGAAATCATTATTGGTAGCAGCAAGAACACAACCTTCTGCCGCATCACGGTCTTCGCGTTTAGCTGCTACAGCTTGTCCTTTTTTGCGGATAATTTCAATTGCTTTATCGTAATCTCCGCCTGCTTCATTAAGAGCACTTTTACAGTCCATCATTCCTGCGCCTGTCATTTTGCGCAAGTGTTGGATATCTGCCATTGTAACTGCCATACTATTTTATCTTTTTATTTGTTTATTATTCTTCCTCTTCTGCTGCAAATTTGCCAGCTACATTTGCGTTAAGAGCAGCTTCGTCTTCTTTTGCAATCAGTTCTTTTTTAGCTTTGCCTTTTCTTTCTCTACGGGCAGGAGTTTTTTCTTCTCCTTCTGCCGCAGCAGAGTCGATTTTTTCGACTTTTCTTTCTTCCAATCCTTCTCTGATAGACTGACAAACAGCTTCCAGAATTACTTCGATTGATTTGGTAGTATCATCATTTGCTGGAATTACGAAATCAATGTTGTTAGGATTAGAATTTGTATCAACAATAGCAAAAACAGGAATTCCCAAACGTTTAGCTTCAGCTACTGCAATATGTTCTTTCATTACATCGATAATGAATAATGCAGAAGGAAGACGATTCAGGTCGGCAATAGAACCTAAGTTCTTTTCCAATTTTGCCCGTTGACGTGTGATTTGAAGTTTTTCCCTTTTAGAAAGTTGATCGAAGGTACCATCTTTAGCCATTTTATCGATAGTAGTCATTTTTTTAACAGCTTTACGGATGGTAGGGAAATTTGTTAACATTCCTCCTGGCCAGCGTTCTGTAACATAGGGCATGCCAACGGAAGTAGCTTTGTCAGCAACCACTTGTTTCGCTTGTTTTTTTGTAGCAACGAACAACACTTTACGACCCGATTTGGCTATTTGTTTAAGTGCTGCTGCCGCTTCATCTACTTTTGCAACTGTTTTATGTAAGTCTATAATATGGATACCGTTACGCTCCATAAAGATATAAGGAGCCATCGCTGGATTCCACTTTCTTTTTAAGTGTCCGAAGTGAGAACCCGCTTCTAATAATTGATCAAATGATACTAATGACATTGTTTAATTTTTTAATTGTTTACATTCTTTGTTTAAGCAACCATCAGGTAGTTATCCTACAATCCACTTGCCGGATAAGTCCTACTGATTTAGATACTAAACTTTTTTTGATAAACAGTGAACAGCAAACAAAAATGAATATTCATCATTGTAAACTGGTAACTGAATATATTAACGTTTAGAGAATTGGAATCTCTTTCTTGCTTTTGGACGTCCCGGTTTCTTTCTTTCCACTTCGCGTGGGTCACGAGTCATGAAACCTTCAGATCTTAAAGCCGGTTTATCTTCCGGATTGATTTTTACCAATGCACGGGCTATACCTAAACGTGCAGCTTCGGATTGACCTTTATACCCTCCACCTTGTAAGTTGATATTGATATCGTATTGTTCAACAACTCCTAATTTGCTAAGAGGCTGTTTAACAACATACTGAAGGATTGAAGAAGGGAAATAGGTTTCCAAGTCGCGCTTGTTGATCAGGATCTTACCTGATCCTTCTTTAACGTAAACACGTGCAACCGCTGCTTTACGTCTTCCAATTGAATTTACTACTTCCATTGTTATTATTTAAGTGAATTAATATCGATTGTTTTAGGTTGTTGAGCCTCATGTTTGTGCTCAGTACCATCATAAACATATAAATTTGTAAGTAGTTTTGCTCCTAATCTGTTTTTAGGTAACATACCTTTTACTACTTTTCTGAAAAAACGATCACTACCTTTTGCCATTAATTCTGCAGGAGTAGTCGCCTTTTGTCCTCCCGGATAACCTGAATAAGAAAGATATTCTCTGTCATTCCATTTGTTTCCGGTTAATTCAATTTTATTTGCGTTGATAATGATCACATTATCACCACAATCAACGTGAGGAGTGTAATTCGGTTTGTACTTTCCTCTTAAAATTTTTGCTACCTTAGAAGCAAAACGTCCTAAATGTTGTCCGTTTGCATCAACGACAACCCATTCCTTGTTAACAGTTGCTTTGTTGGCAGAAATGGTCTTATAACTTAAAGTATCCACTACTTTTA
>JAJBTS010000375.1 GCA_020860885.1 Bacteroidales bacterium | reverse complement strand
TGTTTTTACCATTAATTTTGATCCATTTGCTATTTAGTTTTGTTTTGTATAAAAAATAATTTTATGGAAGTGTTAAGTCGTACACAACAACTGGTTGATTTGTTTTCATTGGATAGAAAAGTGAAGCTTGAAGAATCGAATCTGGATATCCTTCCTTTTACTTTTAAACAGTCTTTCAATGAAGAGGAGATAAGAAGTTTTCAGGAAAAATTGCCATTGGCTGAACTTTGTGAAAGGACCGATGAAGCCATTCTGGAAAATAAACAATTCAATTACTGTATATTCACTCCCCGAAAGAGGGTAAAATCAGATCAGGCGATATTGCTACTGCATGGTTTGAACGAACGATCCTGGAAGAAATATTTAAGTTGGGCAGAATACTTGTCAGAAAGTACAGGGAAACCGGTAATTTTGTTTCCTATCGCATTTCATATGAACCGTACCCCGGTGTCCTGGTCAGATGCGCGGGCGCTTCTTCCCTGGGTATCGAAACGTAAGATGAAAATTCCGGAATTAACGAATTCAACCTTTGTTAATATTGTATTAAGCAGCCGTATTTCACAGGATCCTTTACGTTTTTATATCTCCGGAAGGGAAACTATATTTAATGTATGGCAATTGACTCAGGAAATTAAATCAGGAAAGCATCCTTTATTTAAAGAAGATACATCGATCAATCTATTTAGTTATTAGATAGGAGCTTTTTTATCCAGTGTACTTTTACTGGCCAATCCGGATAATCTGTTTGAGAAAAGCAAGTTATTTATGTTTTGCGGAGGTTCTTTGTTCTCAAATATGAATGCGAATGCCCGCGATATTATAGATAGTGAAGCGAATGACAGGCTCCATAGTTATTATACACGGGAATTCTTTGAAAAGGAAAGCTTATCCGCGTCTTTTCAGGATAATATTCACCAGTCATTCAAAGCAATGATTCTTGCTGATAAATTGAAAGAGTTTCGGGAAGGTTTTTTTGATAAGGCGCGCAAACGTATCCGTGCCATTACTCTGAAAGGCGATACGGTTATTCCTACGGCAGGAGCTGAGGCTGCATTCGGGAAGTCATCCGGAGAAATTTTGGAAGAAATGGATTTCCCGTATACGTATTCCCACCAATGGCCGTTTCCTCCAAATGCAGTAAAGCAGAAAGAATTAGTAAACGATAGTTTCAAAGCTGTGTTTGAGAAAGCTGCCGCTTTTATCTGATTAAACTTTCATTGTCGGTTTTTTGTTTTTCCTAAAGATAATAATATAAAAACAAAAGCTATGAAAGCAGTTCGTATTCATGAATATGGTTCTTTTGAACAATTGAAATTAGAAGAAATACCTACACCTGAAATCAATGAAGACCAGGTATTGGTGAAAGTATACGCAACTTCAGTAAACCATCTGGATATAAAAAAAGCTTCCGGAGGGATGGTTCCCAAATTACCTCATGCTTTACCGTGGATTCCCGGCCATGATTTTTCAGGAAAAGTTGTAAAAACAGGAAAAAATATTACTTCTTTTCAGGAAGAAGATGAAGTTTATGGCAATTCGAACGGCGGTTCTTATGCCGAATATCTTGCTGCGGATCTGGATAAAATAGTAAAGAAACCTCAGAGCCTTTCATTTGAAGAAGCGGCATCCGTTCCCCATGTAGGAGAAACCGCCTGGCAGGCTATTCATACTCACGGACAATTAAAGGCAGGCCAATCTGTATTAATCCATGGGGCAGCCGGTGCCGTAGGTTCGTTTGCAGTTCAGTTCGCACGAGAAGTAGGGGCACGTATCTACGCAACAGCAAGTGCCAAAGATATGGATTACGTGAAATCCCTCGGTGCAGAGCAGGTAATAGACTATAAAACAGAAGATTTTACACAGGTTTTTAACGAGGTGGATCTGGTTTTAGCTTTGGTAGGAGGAGATACGGAAGAAAGATCCTACTCCATTATGAAAGAAGGAGGTTGTTTAGTGAGTACAGTAGGTATACAACATGAAGATATAGCCGGGAAAAAGAATATTACAGCTATTCCAATGGTAATCCGGCAGTCGGCCGAAGATTTGGAAAAGATAACTCAACTCATTAACGAAGGGAAAGTAAAAACAGAGATTGGGGCTGTATTGCCTTTGTCGGAAGTTGCTAAAGGATGGAAAATGCTTTCGGGTGATCCTTCGGTTCCGGCTGTAAGTCGTGGAAAAATAATTCTTAAGATAGAATAGACAATCTATAAATTTATGGCTTAGTTCTATAAGTTCCGGAGACTTTAAGAAGTTACTTATGAGTAAATTCCTGATAAATAGTATCTTTGTATACCCTAAATATCAGGAATATGCTCAAAAGACATTTATATCTTTTTATTATTCTCATTGTATGTATTGCTTGTAAGAAAAACTCGGTAGACTCTTATCTCTCGGAGGCAGAAGAATGGATGTATACTAATTTTGAACAGGCCAACCATATTCTGGATAAAATTAAAGAACCGGAAAAATTAACTGGGTTGCAGCAGGCTAAGTATTGCGAGATGCGGGCATTTTACATAGCTAATTCTACTCAACAATGGCAAATAGCAGATTCGTTGATTTCTATAGCTATACATTTTTACAGGGAGAATGATAACCTAATACCTTTGGTGAGGTCATTGAAACTTTCTTCTAAAAGTTTTTTCTTACATGAACAATACGATGAGGCAATAGAAATATACAAAGAACTTAGAGATATTGCCCGGAAAAAGGCGGACTCAAAGGAAGAGGCTTATTATTTAAGTCTTCTATCGGAATGTTATCAGGGCAAAAATGAATTTGAAAAAGCTTTAGACTATTCTCATCGTGCGTTATCCTTAATAAAAGAAGACGTAAAACAAATACCTTTTTATACTACCCATCTTGCCCGTATATATTCCAGTATAAATAAGAACGATTCAGCAATTGAGTATCTCAATAAAGTATTGGATAATAAGTATTTGTTGGAAACTAATAAAAGAGATTTCAGCAATATATATAATGAAATTGCCGAATTGTATCTAAGAGAAAAAGACTATGAAAATGCGCTGGCAAGTATTCAGGAAAGTTTTAAGTACAAAGCCAACCGTCAGGATGCTACTGCTTTCAATCTAACAAAGGGCAGGATATATCTGTCAATGAACAAACGGGATTCGGCGAAAGTATATTTGCGGCGAGCGATTGAGTCTTCGCATAATCCTTATCTTTCGGTCATTGCTTACCAGCATCTCTCGGACCTTTACAGGATTCAGGAAAAAAACGAAGAAGCTATCTATAGTTTATTTAATCATTACAATCTTTTTCAGAACAAAAAGAATGATATTGAGAACGAAGTGTTGAGACAAAAATACAAAGAAGAGCAATTGGAGAATGAGAATACAAAATTATTGCTAAGTAAGAAAGAACGGGAGCAATATTTATTGTATCTTATTATCCTGATAACATTAATTGCTTTTATTTTCTGGGGTTTTATTTCGCGCGAAAGAAAAAATAAACAAAAGAAAGAGCAGTTGTACCGGCAACAATTATTAATGGAAAGGACTAAGATCACGGAACAGGAGAATAACCTCTTAAAGCAGGAAAATGAGTTAAGCCTCCTGCGTGAGAAGTCTGCTGTATTACGGGAATCTTTGTTCCGTAAAATGTCAATCTCTCATAAAATACCTTCCCTCGACGGAGATAAGAATAAAATAAAAGAAACTTCTAATAAAAGAATAAACCTGGAAGAACCCGATTGGGAAGAACTGATTAAAACCGTAGATCAAGTATTTAATAACTTCGCATTTCGGTTGAAAAAAATCTTATCCGGTTTTAACAACTTCTGAAATTGGTTTTTGCTGTTTGATAAAAATTAATGTGTCTCTGCAGGATATGGCAGATATCTACTGTATCTCAAAAGCAGGAGTAACAAAAAGGAAAACCCGGATGAAAAAGGAAAAGTTTAATATAGCAGACGATTCGGTTTCTTTAGATGATTTTTTAGCTTCCTTTTAAGAGATTGTCCGCCTGATTTTAATATTCCAAATTATAATTAATTGCTAATTAGTTAGTTGTTGTGTCTTTGATGTCCGCTTTGTTTTTTGTTTTTAGAGTTTAGGATTTCTACTTTTGACTCATAAATTTTATTCTACTAATCATTTAAAAACGAATTACCATGAAATTTCTAAACAAAAAATGTCTGTTTCTCTTACCTTTATTTCTGATGTGG